>NZ_JBHYWP010000007.1:66326-107318 GCF_042751845.1 Streptomyces sp. NPDC059398
GCGGTCGCGGGGGGCGCGGGGGGCTGCGCGCCCGCGCGGGGGGGGGGGGGGTGGGGGGGCGGCCGCCACCCCGGCCACCCCGGCCAGCGCGCCCAGAGCGACCGGCAGCCGCCGGACCGCCGCGTAATGGCGGTAGCGGAAGTCCGGGCCGTACGTGTCGAGGGCGGCGGCCGAGCGGGCCACGACCTGCGGGTCGATGGTGGGCAGCGGGAGGGCCCAGGCGCCGACCTCGGGGGCGAACCTCGCCCCGACCGGCGTGGAGACGCGGCGGTCCGACGGCCGGGGCTCGACCGCACGGCGGTCACGCGCCGCGCGGACCGTCTGCCGTCCCCGGGAGAGCGCGGTGAGAGTGGAGGCGAGTGTTCCGCCGGACGGAGCGGCACTGGTGCGTACGAAACCGTCGACGCGCAGCGGCACGCCCTGCGGCAGCTGCCCGACCGTGAACTGCACACCGAGGTCGTGCGGAACGGAGTCGAAGCCGCAGGCGTGCACCAGCCGGGCTCCGGTCTCCAGGGCGCGGGCGTGGTGCCGGACGTAGGCGGTGTCGACGAACTCCGGCTCGCCCGCGAGGTCGACGTAGTCGGTCCCGGCGTCGGCGCAGGCGGCGACCACCCCCATGCCGTGGTCGATGTACGGGCCGACCGTCGTGGCGAGGACCCGGGTGGAGTACGCGAGTTCCCTCACGGTGGCGGGGTCGTGGACGTCCACATGGAGCAGGGGGACATCGGCCGCCGATGGCACGGTCTCCGCGATCCGGCTCCGCAGTCCGCGCAGAGCCTCGGCGTTGCGTCCGGCCAGTGCCCAGCGACAGTCGCCGGGGGCGTTGCGGGCCAGGTACTCGGCGGTCAGGGCGCCGACGAAGCCGGTCGCACCGACGAGGACGATGTCGTATGTACGGTCCATGGGCTCGCGCTCTCCTCAGCTTGCGGTTACCCAACGGTAAGGACCGGGTGGGGGCGCGACAAGCAGGCGGCTCACGACACCGGCAGGACCAGGCGGCTCACGGGGGCCCTGGTGTGTCACCGGGGTCCGGGCGGGCTCACCGGGGTCCTGGTGTGTCGCCTCGCCCCGGCCAGTGCACGGGCTGGTCGCCGCCCTGGACGGCGAAGACCGTGCCGGAGCCGTGGGCGGTGTTGGTCTGTTCGAGGTGTGCGTGGGCGGTCTCCCGGTGGCCGTCCGGCAGCGTGCGCCGTACCTCGTCCACCAGACGCGCGAGTGGCTCACGGCAGGACGGCTCGCTGCGGAGCAGGGCGTCCAGTTCCCTCGCCCACGAGCCGAGGACGGCCTGCCGTGCGGCGTCGCGCGCCGCGGCCCCCTCGATGAGCGCGGCGTGGCTGTCGAGCCGGGCCGTGATCTCCCGGCGCCGTCGGCCGGAGCGGCGGAACAGGTCGGTGAAGCCGTCGCGCACGGTCTGCCACAGGTCCGTGGTCATCGCGGTGACCAGGGTGGCCGCTCCGGCTGCCGCGAGTGTGGCCAGTTCGTCCTCCACGCCACTCCCCTTTCCTCACTCGGGTGTGCGTCCGCTGATGTGCTGGTTTCCGTTCTGGGTGGCGTAGACGACGCCGTGCCCCGAAGCCTTGTTGACCATCTTCGACAGACCGGCCGGGCGCTCCCGCGGTTGCGGCTCGACGGCCCGGCCCGGGGCAGCCGCTCCCCCCGTCGGAGCGGTTGCCCCGGGCAGATGCAGCCAGGCGTTCGCCGTGTACTCCTTCTCCGTGACGTCGACCTGCCGGAAGGACTCGGGGTCGATGCCCGGGTAGCCGTGCCGCACCGTCTCGTCGTAGAAGTGCTGGGAGACGAGGAGCGACGCGGGCACCGAGCCGGGCGCCCCGGCCAGGGCCTCCCGGGCGGGGCGGGCGTCGAGCAGCCGGGCGAGCACCTCCAGCGGCCCCCCGGCGACCCCGGCCCGTCCGAGCCACACATCACCGGCGTGCAGCGCCACCCTGAGGCGGATCCGTGTCGGGGCGGCGGCCGTCCGGTTGTGCGCGTGCAGCCGGACCACCAGTTCGTGGAAGAGCGGGTGGATCAGCCGGGACTTCGGCACGCACGCCGGGGCGACGATCCGGAGGCCGTCCCCGAGGTCGTCGACCCGGCACTCCCGCCAGTCGATTCCGCTCTCCTCCAACGCCTCCTGAAGGGTGATCAGAAGGACCTCGCGGATACGCAGCAGGGCCACGTCGCCCCGGCCCCCCGAGCGTTCGATGTCCACCGCCACCATGGGCCGGTACTCCAGTACTGCGTCCATACGTTGCGTTCCTCCCGGTGCCGCCGGCCCTGCCGGTCCTGCCGCGTCCCCCACTGTGCACCAGGCGTACGCCGGAGATCCCGTACCAGGAGGGGATGTGCTCAATCCGTATGCGCACCGGGGGTGTTGAGTGCCATGACTGGCGCTGCGCCCGGGTGCACACTGGTGCCGTGGTGAATCCTGCGGAGCGGCGGGCCGGGCGGAGACCGCGTGAGGCATGGGCCTGGCCGGCGGCGAGCGTGCTCGGGGGACTCCCGCAGGCCGCGCGCGAACGGCTGCTCGCGCTGGGGGCCCTCGCGCGCTACCCGGGCGGGCGGGTGCTGATCCGTGAAGCGGAGGAGAGCACGTTCCTGCTGATCCTGCTCGACGGGGTGGTCAAGGCGACCGGGCGCACCAACGACCACCGGGACGCTCTCCTGGCCGCCCGGATGGGGGGCGACCTGGTCGGCGAGTTCGCCGCGGTCGACGGGCGGCCACGGTCCGCGACGGTGACGACCTGCGGGCCGGTCATCGCCCGTGTCGTGACCCGGGCCGACTTCCTGGACTGTATGCGCCAGGACCGGCGGATCGCCCAGGCGGTCAATGAGTCGATCGTCGCGAAACTTCGGGTCGCGACGGGCCACCGTATCGACTTCACCGGCTGCGACGCCCCGACCCGGCTGGCCCGGGTGCTCCACCAGATCACCATGACCTACGGGGAGCGCACCGGCGCGGGCGCCGTCATCCGCTGGCCGATCACCCAGCCCGAACTGGCCACCCTCGCCGGTGCGGCGGAGCCCACCGTGCAGAAGGCGCTGCGAAGGCTCCGTGAAGCAGGTGTGGTGTCCACCGGTTACCGGACCTTCCGGGTTGAGAATCTCGCAGAGCTACGTCAACTCGCCTTCTCCTGAAGCCCGTACGGCGGCCTGAGTGTTCGGCGGAAAGCCGTCATAGGACGGTATCCGGGCGGCGGCAGGTCCTTAGCGTGACAGCGGTGACGGCCTTGGCCTCAGGGTGAGGTGAGGGCGGTGGACGAGAGTGACGGCAGCGGCAGCGGCAGCGGACGGCCGGGCACAACAGCGGGCGCAACAGCGGGTGCAATAGGGGGAGCGATGCCAGACACGGATCCGGACAGGGATGACAACACGCCGCCTGACAACACGCCGACTGGCCACACGTCGGCACCCGGCCGGCCGGGCGGGACGCACCGGATCGACATCGGCGGCAGCGTCACCGGCTCCGTGATCGCGGGCAACCACAACGTCGTCGTCGACGCGCAGCAGGGCTCGCAGGTCACCGTGCTGCTGGGTCCCGAACGGCCCCGCCCCGAGCGCAGGGAGCGGGCCGAAGTGCTGCCCCGGAGCCTGCCGGAACCGGTGGGCCGGGAGGAGGCGGCGCGGGCGCTGGCGGCGGCGGTCCTGGCCGGAGGACCGGTGCAGCTCTGGGGGCCGCCCGGGGTCGGCAAGACCACGCTGCTGCGGCACGCCGCGCGGCTGCTGCCGCCCGGCCCGGACGGGACGGTGTTCCTGGGCGGTGCCGACCGAGATATCGAGGACCTCGCCCAGGACGTGTTCGAGGCCTGCTACGAGGCCCCGGGATACGCGCCGAACCGGGCCGAACTGCGGCGGCTGATGGCCGGGGTGCGGGTGACGGTCTACGTGGACGACGCCGACCTGACCTCCGATCAGCTCCTGGAGCTGATGGATCTGGCCCCGCAGGCGGCCTTCGTCTTCGCCAGTGCGGAGCGGACGTTGTGGAGTGGCGGCACGGCGCTGGAGCTGTGCGGGCTGTCAGAGACAGACGGACTCGCCCTCCTGGAGCGGGAGTTGGGCGTCCCGCTGCCGGATGCGGACCGGGAGACCGCCGCCTCCCTGTGCCGGGCCGCCGGTGGTCTGCCGCTCCCTCTGCTGCGGGCGGCTGCCGTGGCGCGCTCCGGTCCGGAGGGCGGGGTCAGGCTCCCGCGTGTGGGTGAAGTGGCAGACCTGCTACCGGCGTTGCTCGGCCGGCTGGCCGGTGATGAGCCGGTGATGGCGGTGCTCCATCTGCTCGCGACCTTCGACGGGGCCGAGGTCGCTGCCGTACATGTGGGGGCGCTGACGGAGGTGGCGGAGCCCGGTGCGGTGTGCGACCGGCTGGTGGGCCTGGGGCTGGCGCGTCTCGGGGAGTACGGCTACGCCTCCGTGGCCGACACGGTGCCGGTGGTGCGCCAGCGGTTCGCCGCACCGTTCCCGGCCGACCGGCTGTGCGACCACTTCACGCGGTGGGCGGCGCTCCGGGAGACCACGCCGCAGGAACTGGCCGCCCACGGCGGGGTGCTGGCGAAGGTGGCCGAGGTGGCCGAGTCGGCGGGCCGCCCGGATCTGGCGGTGCGGCTGGCACGGGCCACGTCGCCGGGGCTGGCGCGTTCGCTCCGCTTCGGGGCGTGGGGGCGGCTGCTCGGCCGTGGCTGGGTGGCGTCGCGCGCCGCGGGCGACCGTCAGGCCGAGGCGTACTTCCTCCATGAGGAGGCCGTCCGGGCCCTGTTGACCGGCAAGCGGGTCGTGTACGCGGCGCTGCTGGCCCATGCGGCGTGGCTCGGCCATGAGCTGGCCGCCGGGGCGGGGAGCGGTGCCGGGGCAGGGGCCGGTGCCGGCGGTGGTGTGGGCGGTGCGGGTGTGGGGGCTGGCGGTGCCGGTGGTGGTGCGGGTGCTGGTGGTGGCGTGGGCGGTGCCGGTGGAGGAGTGGGCGCAGGAGCGGGTGCGGGGGCGCACGGGAGCGGTGCGGCGGCCGGGGTGGGGGGCCACGCGGGTGGTGCGGCCGGAGGAGTGGGCGCGCACGCGGGTGGCGGGCCGCCCTCCTTCGACGTCCACCACTACATGGGGCAGCACGGCTTCGGGTCGGCCCACTCCGGTGCGTCCGCCGGTCATGGCGCCCTGGCCCAGCCGTCGGTGGGCTCGGGGGGCGGCTCCTGGGGCGGGGCCCCCGGGCACGGGGCCGCGTCGGCGGCCCCGGGGCACGGAGGTACGACTGCGGCCTCGGGCCACGGCGGCGGTACCGCGTCGGGGCTCACCGGCCACGGCGGCGCGTCCGGTGCCACCGCTCACGCGGCGGGTGCTGGGGGCGGTTCCTGGGGCGGCGCCACGACAGCGTCGTCCGGTGCCACGACAGCGACGACGGCGGCGACGACGACAGCGGCGGCGGGAGCGGCCGGCGCGGGCATGAGCACCCTGGCCGTGACCATCGTCTCGTTGGTCGCCGCCTGTGCGCTGGTCGCAGGTGTGGGTTACGCCGTCAGCTCGCCGAGTTCCCCCCACGGGCAGTCGCGATCGGGCGACGCGCGCAACGGGGCGCTGCCGATCCCGTCGTTCTCCCTCCCGTCGGAGCTGACGGACACCTCGACGCCCACGGCCGACCCCTTCGCGCGCCCGGCGGGGTGCAAAGAGGAGACCGACGCCAAGCAGAGGTACTCCGGGACCATGGCGAAGGCACCGGTCACGAACCCGGGTGCCGATGAGGCGTGGGCCGCATCCACGGAACAGCTCTCCAAGGACCTGGCGGCAGCATCCGAGCTGGCGACCGACTCGTCGGTCAAGTCGGCGCTCCAGAAGGAGTCTTCCGACGAAGCGTCTCTCTCCCGTGCGATCACCCGTCATGACCAGGCGGCCCTGGACCAGTACGTGGACGCCACTGGCGACGACGACTCCGCGGTGACCGATCTCTGCTACTCGTAGGAGCCCCCACCGTGCCACCCTCACCACCGCAGCCGCAGCGCTCGTCGGGCGACGAGTTCACCGTCCGGATCGGCGGCGACGTGTCCGGCCCTGTCGTCGTAGGCCACGACAACCACGTCGAAGTGCACCACCCCGCCCCCGCGGCGCCACCCGTACCGGAACCGGCCCCCGCGACATCGACCCAGACCAATACGGCGAAGGGGCACGGCACGGTCTACGCCGTCACCAACGGCGACATGCACATTCACCAGGAACAGGAACAGGAACAGGCTCGGAATCGGGCTCGGGATCGGGATCAGACGGCCGAACGCCCCTGAGCGCCGTCTTCCTCCCCGGCCGGACTCCCGGCGACGCGGCATGAATCAACAGCGCGGCGATAAAAACCTGCACTGTGTAGACTTTCTGCTGAGGGAGCGGTCCCGCTCCTCGCCGTACCCGTCCCGGAGGGCGACACATGGAGAAGCAGAACTGGTTCATCACCGGCGTCAGCACCGGCCTCGGGCGCGCCTTCGCCGAGGCCGCCCTGGCCGCCGGGCACACCGTCGTCGGCACCGTCCGCGCGGAGAAGGATCTGCGGGCCTTCGAGGCGCTCGGACCCGGCCGCGCGCACGGCCGCCTGCTGGACGTGACCGACGACGAAGCCGTCTCCGGCGTGATCACGGAGGTGGAGCGGAGCGTCGGCCCCCTGGATGTCGTCATCGCCAACGCCGGTTACGGAGTGGAGGGCACCTTCGAGGAGACCCCGCCGGCCGAGGTACGGCGGCAGTTCGAGGTCAACGTGTTCGGCGCGGTGGCCACCCTGCGAGCGGCGCTGCCCGCTATGCGCAGGCGCCGCCGCGGGCATCTGATGGCCGTCACCTCCATGGGCGGGCTCATGGCCGTACCCGGTATGTCGGCCTACTGCGGCAGCAAGTTCGCCCTGGAAGGCATCCTGGAGGCGCTGGGCAAGGAGGTCGCCCAGTTCGGGATCCATGTCACAGCGATCGAGCCCGGCTCCTTCCGTACCGACTGGGCCGGACGGTCCATGACCCGCGCCGAGCGCACCGTCGACGACTACGACGAGCTGTTCACCCCCATCCGGGAGGCGCGGCGGAAGGCCAGCGGGAATCAGCTGGGCGACCCCGCCAAGGCCGGGGAAGCGGTCGTACGCATCACGTCGGCCGAGCACCCACCGGCCCACCTGGTCCTGGGCTCGGACGCGCTGCGCCTGGTCGCCGCCGCGCGTCAGGCGGTGGACGAGGACATCCGCGCCTGGGAGGCACTGTCCCGTACGACCGACTTCGCCGAAGGCGCTCAGCTCTGATGCCCGGTCACGACCCGGTACGCGGCCGCCGCGCCACCGAACGCAAGGGCGATGTCCGGGAGCGGGCCATCCTCGACACCTGCGAAGCCCTGCTGGCGCGGAAGGGCTACGACGCCATGACCGTCGGCGACATCGCCCAGGGCGCGGGCATCACCCGGGGCGCCCTGTACTTCTACTTCGGCTCCAAGCAGGAAGTGGTCGCGGCACTCGTGGCCCGGACCGTCGAGCATCTGTGGGAGCGGTCCAGGGCTGCCGCAGAGGCCGACGAACCGCGCCAGGCCATCGCGGCGGCCATGCGGCGTACGGTCGAGCTGTGGAACGACCACGGCCTGGTCATGCGCACGGCGATCGACCTGTCGTTGACGGTGCCGGAGATCGGGGAGCTGTGGAACCACACGGCGGACCTGTTCATCGCGGCCATCACCGCCGTCCTGGAACGAGCAGGCGTCGAGCCGGGGAGCGGACCGGAACAGGCGGCGGCGATGGCGGGCGCGCTGTGCTGGATGATCGAGCGGACCTTCTACCACGCCTCGCGGGAGTCCTCGGAGAAGGTGCGCGAGGCCGCCGCGACCTGCGCACACATCTGGCTGACCAGCGCCGGTCTGACCGGTTGAGGCGGGCCGTCAGTACGAGGGGCTGCCTCAACCGCCTGCCGTCAGTACAAGGGGCCGCCGCCGAAGGCCGCACGGTGTGAGGCGGCGCGTCGGCCGTCGGGCTCGGTCACCCCGTACTCCTCGGCGAGTTCTGCGACCACATACGTGTGCCCGCTGCGCTCCGGCAGCCGGCTGTCGTCCGCGAGGCGGGCGACGACCGTGCCGATGAACTCGGGCGATTCGGCGTCCGCCAGCCGGAACCCGGCCACCTCCCGCACTCCGGCCTCGACCAGCCCGTCCGTACGGACCAGGCCGGGCCAGAGGGAGAGCGCCGACACCCCCGTCGCGCGCAGCTCGTGCGCCATGTCGGCGGCCATCTTGTCCAGACCCGCCTTGGAGATGCCGTAGGGCACCGAGTGCAGCGGGGCCCGGGCGCCGAACGAGGAGATGTTGACGATCAGTCCGCTGCCGCGGGCCACCATGTGACGGGCCGCGTGCACCGATGCGACGTAGTGGGCGCGCAGCCCGATGCCGACCAGCGGTTCCCAGTCGGAGACGGGGCGGGTCCAGAACGGCTCGTCGAACCCGGCCATACCGTCGGGTGCCGCCCACACGTTGTTGACCAGCAGGTCAAGTCGGCCTCGTGTGCCCGTGATCCGCGCGACGAGTGCCTCGACCTGTGAGTCGTCACCGTGGTCGCAGCGCAGACCGATTCCCTCGCCGCCGGCCTCTGTCACCCGGCGGACGGTCTCCGCCTGCGGGCTGCCGGGGCCCGGCCCGCCCCGGCCGGTGACGTAGACGGTCCAGCCGTGGGCGCCGAGCGCGGTGGCGATACCCCGGCCGACGCCCTTGCCGGTGCCGGTGACCAGCGCGACGCGCTGGGCGGTGTTCCCGCTCTTCGCGGTCTCCGCGGCCGCACCGCTCTTCGCGGTCTCCCCGGCCGCACCGGTCTCCGCGGCCGCACCGGTCTCCGCGGCCGCACCGGTCTCCGCGGTCTCCCCGGCCGCACCGGTCTCCCTGGTCACTGAAACCCTCCCTGGTCGACGGCGTACCCCTGGGGCAGCGGGCGGCTGAGCGACCACAGGGTGCGGAAGTGATGCCTGGCCAGGCGCCATACGCCGTCCTCGACGACGTAACGGTCGTCGTACTCACCGCACATCACCCGCTCGGTCCCCTCGGCGAGGTCGAGCTGCCGGAAGCGCAGCGTCCAGCGGCCGCTGGCCTCGGTGGATGAGTGGAAGGTGATCCGCGGATGCAGACCGTGGTGCATGTCCAGGACGGTGTGGCCCTCGCTGCCACGGGCCAGCGCGATCCGGCTGAAGAGGGTGACGAGGTCGTCGACCGTGGCGAAGGAGCCCAGTTCGCCGTAGTCGATGTCGGCGCCCTCACGGACGAAACAGGCGCGGAACCCCTCGGGGTCCTTGTGGTCGCACGCGCGCAGGTAGCGGTACTTCAGCTCCTCGATCTCCTGCCGCGCCTCCAGCCGGGCAACACGCTCGGCAAGGCTCGGGCTCGGCGGGGCGGCGGACGGTGACGGCATCGCTGGCTCCCTCTCGGCGGTCGGATGGACCGGCCGCGACGGTAGGCGCCGGGCACGGTCCCGGGCCACCGTGGTTTCCCTGTCAGTGGGATAAGCGGAAGCGGAAGCAGGAACCGGAAGCGGCTACGGGGAGGGCGGGCGGCACGCTGACGACAGACCCCGATTACGGGACCGCCCTTAGCGCCGCCCTGCGCCCGGTTCCCGTGCCGGCAGGCCGCGTAGGAGCGTGTCGAGGAACAGCTCGTAGCGGGGGGCGCTGTCGCCCAGGCCGAGGGGGTGCTCCTGGACGGCCAGCCAGCTGACGACGGAGGTGATGAAGATGTACCAGCTCTGTTCGGCCAGCTCGGGGGAGACCCCGGCGTCGGTGAAGGCGGAGACGACGCTGCTCCGGAGCCGCCCGAAGGGCTGGGCGGTGTGACGGTGCGGTCGTGAGATACGGGTGGCGTAGCCCGGCAGGGCCAGGAAGCGGTCATGCATGCCCCAGGCGAGGTCCGCGAGCCAGGGCCGCCAGTCACGGTCCTGCGGGCCATCGGCGGGCAGGACGCGTTCCACCATGAACTCGTTGATGAGGTCGAACAGTTCGTCCCGGCTCTTGACCCAGCGGTAGAGCGCGGCGTGGGTGACCCCGAGGCCGGCGGCCAGCTCCCGCATGGTCAGGGTGTCGAGGTTCCCGGACGAGATGGCGGTGTCGACGATCAGCTCGCGGCTGATCTGCGCGGGGCGTCCCCGACGGGATCGGGTGGTCGGGGAATCGGCCATGGCCAGCACTATACGAGACCTCTCCGGCGGGATCCGGTGATGAGGATTCCGCCCGGACTGGACCCGCGCGGCTAAATAAGTAACCATTGGTTACTAAGTCGTCCGGGCTCGCGGGAACACCCGCCGGGCCCCAGACCGTGGAGAAGCCGGGAGGAACCGACGATGGACGAGAACGTGGTACGGGGCACGGTGGCCGACGGGTTCGGTCAGGTCCGTGCGGAGTTCGCCGCGGTCGCGGCCGGGGAGGGCGGCGACCACGCCGCACAGCTCGTGGCCTACCGGCAGGGGGAACGGGTCGTCGACCTGTGGACGGGGCCTGAGATCACCGGGGACTCGCTGTTCGGCGCGTACTCCGCGTCCAAGGGCGCCGCCCACCTGGTCGTCGCGTCACTCGTACAGGAAGGCGTGCTGGACCTGGAGCAGAAGGTCAGCCACTACTGGCCCGAGTTCGCGGTGGAGGGCAAGGGGGCCCTGGTGCTGCGCGAGTTGCTGGCCCACCGGGCCGGCCTGGTCGGCGCCGACGCGGGGTTCTCGGTCGGGGAACTCGCCGATGACCGGATCGTCGCCGAGCGTCTCGGCGCGCAGCGCCCGTACTGGCGGCCGGGTGCCGCGTTCGGCTACCACGCGCTGGTCATGGGGGCGCTCAGCGGCGAAGTGGTGCGCCGCGCCACCGGCCGCAGCGTCCAGGAGCTGTTCGCCGAGCGGGTGCGCGACGCGTACGGAGTCGATTTCCACCTCGGACTGCCGCAGGACCAGGAAGCGCGATTCATCAGCGCCCGGCCGATGGTGGTGACCCCCGAGCGGTCGGCCGTCACGGTGGCGTCCGCGAACTCCCTGTCCGGTATCGCCTTCAACCGCAACCACCCGCACAACCCGGAGGTGTGGGAGCTGCCGAACTTCCCCGTGGTCCGGGCCATGGGTACGGCCTCGTTCGGCGGGGTGGCGTCGGCGCGCGGCCTGGCCCGGATGTACGCGGTCACGATCGGGCCGGTCGACGGCTCGGCCGCACTGCTCGGGCCCGGGACGCTCGCGGCGGCCGGGCAGATCCAGTCCGTCGGCCACGACGTGGTGCTCGGTGAGCAGAAGGCGTTCACCATCGGGTTCCACGCCACCTCCGCGTACTACCCGCAGCTGGGCCAGGGCGCGTTCGGCCACAGCGGCGCGGGCGGTCAGCAGGCGTTCGCCGACCCGCGCAACGGCATCGCCTACGGCTACACCCGCCGCCGCACCCCCTTCCCGGCCGCCGCGGCCCCGGAGAACGCCCGCCTGATCCGCGCCCTGTACGAAGCCGCCGCACGGTGAGCGCGACCGCGGCCGCGCATGACGAAGGGCCGCCACCCCGAGCGGGGGAGTGACGGCCCTTCGGGCACACGTGAGAAGCGGCCCGGACGTCCGGACCCGGCTGCTCAGCCGTCCGGACTCAGAGGACGCGGACCGCGCCGGTCGGCTGGTCGTAGTCCATGGGGCGCTCGACCACACCGCTGCTCGGGTTCTGCGCGCCGACGAACTGGCCGCCGCCGACGTAGATGGCCACGTGGTACGCGCTGCCCGCGCTGCCCCAGTAGAGGATGTCGCCCGGCTGCAGGTTGCTCAGCGAGACCTGGCTGCCGGCCGTCGACTGGCCCTGGGAGACGCGGGGGAGGTCGACACCCACGCTCTTGTAGGCGGCCTGGACCAGGCCCGAGCAGTCCCAGGAGCTGGACCCGGTGCCACCCATGACGTACGCGTCGCCCAGGTGGGACTTCACGAAGCTGACGATGGAGGCGGCGGAGCCGGAACCCACCGAGGAGCTGGAGGAGCTGGACGACGTGCTCGCGGCCGTGGTGACGGCGTGCAGGGTCGTACGGGCGGATGAGCGCGAGGCGCGTGCGGCGGCCTCGGCCTTCTCCTTGGCCTCGGCCTTGGCCTTCGCTTCGGCCTTCTTCTTGGCCTCCGCCTTGTGCACGGCCTCGGTGTGGGCCCTCTTGGCCGCCTTGGCGGCGTCCTGGGCCGCGGTGTCCTGCTGGGCCTGCTGCTGCAGGTCGGACGCGACCTGCTCCGTGACATCGGCGACCTGGGCCGCGCTGAGGGTGGGCATCTGGATGGTGCTCTCGGTCACCGGCTCGGCCGCGTTCGCCGAACCAGCTGCACCCGCCACTGCGATGGTGCTGAGAACGCCACCGGCAACTCCGGCGCGGAGCGCGGTCCTGGCTGCGCTGCGCTGACGGGGCTTCCGGTGGCTGGGTATGTGAGCGGTGTGGGACATGAGCACTACCGCTATCAGTCATTCCGGGGTGGCTTCAACAAACGTGTGTTGCGCCACAGTTACGACTGGAACAGTCCATTCCGGTTGGCTGCGGCCTTTATTGACGCCGAAACGGGCAATACGGGCGCACGCGATCAAGGGCGTGATCATGGGCTTTCTGTAATACGCCCGAATTGCCCGACGCCTACCATCCGTTCACGAGGTTGGCCAAGCCCTGTTTCTCCGGCACCCGGGACGGGTGAGGCAGGTCACAGGTGCGCTGTGAACCGGGGGGTGCCGGTACTGCGTCCGCGGGCGCAGCCGTGAGTCCCCCTCTTCCGGGTGGTGTCCGGTGCGGTGTCAAGGCCGGTGTCCGGGCCGGTGTTCGGGTCGGTCCCCGGGTGGCTTCCGGTCGTCCTCTCACGTCACCTCCCGACTGCCGCCCGCGTCACTTCCCGGCCGCTCGTGAACGCGTGCACGCACCCCTCGCCGTCAGCTGAGTGATCACGGGAGCCGCCACGGGAGTGGCCGAAGGTGCGATATCACCCATCCGTGTCCATCGCCAATTTGCATGTACGGTCCACCACTTGATAGAGGCACACGCTCTCGACCAGCGGTAACACAGTGAGATGTCACGTCTCGTGACCACTCGGGCGCTTCACGTGTGAAGATCACCGGTCATCCGACTTGATGATCCTTCGTCAGGTGGTGGAGATCACAAAGGCGTTGTCGTACCCCGTGTCGCAGATCACAGACCGGCGGGCATAGGATGCGGGGCAGTCGGGCTTGTGACCTGCTTCACATATTCGCGATCTTCGTCAGGACGGCGGGGGAGCGAGGCGGACGAGCCGGCCCGATGCGGTCCAACGGTCAAGGACGACTGGAAGGAGCGAGGAGCGTGAATGCCTACGCGCCCATCCTCGTGCTCGGCGCCCTCGGGGCAGGGTTTGCGATCTTCTCCGTGGTCATGGCCACGCTTGTCGGTCCCAAGCGCTACAACCGGGCGAAGCTAGAGGCCTACGAGTGCGGTATCGAACCGACACCCACGCCGGCCGGAGGCGGCCGTTTCCCGATCAAGTACTACCTGACGGCGATGCTTTTCATCGTCTTCGACATCGAGATCGTCTTCCTCTACCCCTGGGCGGTCACCTTCGACTCCCTGGGGCTTTTCGGGCTCGTCGAGATGCTGCTCTTCGTGCTCACCGTCTTCGTCGCCTACGCGTATGTGTGGCGGCGCGGCGGTCTGGAATGGGACTGAGGGGCTGAGGAGCACACCATGGGACTCGAAGAGAAGCTGCCGAGCGGATTTCTGCTGACCACCGTCGAACAGGCCGCCGGCTGGGTGCGGAAGTCCTCCGTCTTCCCGGCCACCTTCGGCCTCGCCTGTTGCGCCATCGAGATGATGACGACGGGTGCGGGCCGCTACGACCTCGCGCGGTTCGGCATGGAGGTCTTCCGCGGTTCGCCGCGGCAGGCGGACCTGATGATCGTGGCAGGACGGGTGAGCCAGAAGATGGCGCCCGTCCTGCGGCAGGTCTACGACCAGATGCCCAACCCCAAGTGGGTGATCTCCATGGGGGTTTGCGCATCCTCGGGCGGAATGTTCAATAATTACGCAATTGTTCAGGGTGTAGATCATATCGTCCCGGTTGATATCTATTTGCCCGGTTGCCCACCGCGTCCCGAGATGCTGATGGACGCCATCCTCAAGCTCCACCAGAAGATCCAGGGCACCAAGCTCGGGGTCAATCAGGCCGAGGCGGCCCGTGAGGCGGAGGCGGCGGCCCTCAAGGCGCTCCCGACGATCGAGATGAAGGGGCTGCTGCGGTGAGCGGCGACGGAGAGCAGCGCGAAGAGAACGGCGCGGCACCCGCCCAGCGCGGCGAGACCGGTGAGGTCATCGGCGTACGCAAGGGGATGTTCGGCGCCCGCAACGGCGGGGACACCAGCGGATACGGCGGTCTCGTACGGACCGTGGCCATGCCCGGCGCGTCGAGCCGCCCCTACGGCGGCTGGTTCGACGAGGTGGCCGACGAGCTGGAGGGCGCACTGGAGGAGCAGGGGCTCGTCCCCGGCAACGCCATCGAGAAGACGGTCGTCGACCGGAACGAACTCACCTTCCACATCGACCGCGAGCACCTGCTGACCGTCGCGCGCACACTCCGCGACGACCCGGCGCTGCGCTTCGAGCTCTGCACCGGCGTCAGCGCGGTGCACTTCCCCGATGACAAGGGCCGCGAACTCCACGCCGTCCACCACCTGCGCTCGGTCACCCACGGCCGGCTGATCCGGCTGGAGACCGGCGTCCCGGACGCCGACCCGCACATCCCGTCGCTGGTCAGCGTCTACCCGACGAACGACTGGCACGAGCGCGAGGTCTACGACTTCTTCGGCCTCATCTTCGACGGCCACCCCGCCCTCACCCGGATCATGATGCCGGACGACTGGCAGGGCTTCCCGCAGCGCAAGGACTACCCCCTGGGCGGGATCGCCATCGAGTACAAGGGCGCCCAGATCCCTGCTCCGGACCAGCGGAGGTCGTACACCTGATGACCACTTCCAGCGAAGCCCCCCGCGCCTCGGCCGCATCGGCCCGCGAGACGACCGAGGGGACTGTATATACAGTCACCGGCGGCGACTGGGACGAGGTCGTCCAGTCCGCCGCCAAGGCCGACGACGAGCGCATCGTCGTCAACATGGGACCGCAGCACCCGTCCACCCACGGAGTCCTCCGGCTCATCCTGGAGATCGACGGCGAGACCGTCACCGAGGCCCGCTGCGGCATCGGCTACCTCCACACCGGCATCGAGAAGAACCTCGAATACCGGACCTGGACCCAGGGCACCACCTTCGTCACGCGCATGGACTACCTGACGCCGTTCTTCAACGAGACGGCTTACTGCCTGGGCGTCGAGAAGCTGCTCGGCATCGAGGAGCAGATCCCCGACCGCGCCTCGGTGATCCGGGTCCTCCTGATGGAGCTCAACCGGCTCTCCTCGCACCTGGTGGCCATCGCCACCGGCGGTATGGAGCTGGGCGCAACGACGATCATGATCTACGGGTTCCGGGACCGCGAACTCGTCCTGGACCTCTTCGAGCTGATCACCGGACTGCGGATGAACCACGCGTTCGTCAGGCCCGGCGGACTGGCCCAGGACCTGCCGCCCGGTGCCATGGACCAGCTGCGCGAGTTCCTCAAGGTGATGCGCAAGAACCTGCCGGAGTACGACAAACTCGCCACCGGCAACCCGATCTTCAAGGCGCGTATGCAGGACGTCGGCTATCTCGACCTGGCCGGCTGTATGGCGCTCGGCGCGACCGGCCCGATCCTGCGCTCCGCCGGCCTCCCGCACGACCTGCGCAAGTCCGACCCGTACTGCGGTTACGAGACCTACGACTTCGACGTACCGACCGCCGAGACCTGTGACTCGTACGGCCGTTTCCTGGTCCGCCTCGAAGAGATGCGCCAGTCGCTGCGGATCGTCGAACAGTGCCTGGACCGGCTGGAGCCGGGGCCCGTCATGGTCGCCGACAAGAAGATCGCCTGGCCCGCGCAGCTCGCACTCGGCCCGGACGGACTCGGCAACTCGCTCGACCACATCAAGAACATCATGGGCACCTCCATGGAGGCCCTGATCCACCACTTCAAGCTGGTGACCGAGGGGTTCCGGGTCCCGGCAGGACAGGCGTACACCGCCGTCGAGTCGCCCAAGGGCGAACTGGGCGTCCACATGGTCTCGGACGGCGGCACCCGCCCCTACCGGGTCCACTTCCGCGACCCGTCCTTCACCAATCTCCAGGCGATGGCGGCGATGTGCGAGGGCGGCCAGGTCGCCGACGTCATCGTGGCCGTCGCGTCCATCGACCCCGTGATGGGAGGCGTCGACCGATGACCGAAGCTCATGCGGCGGCTCCGGCGGCATCGGCCGCCCCGACGAGCCTGGGCATGCCCCAGCTCCCCGCCCCCGATTACCCGGCCGACGTACGCGCCAGGCTCGACGCGGACGCCAAGGAGATCATCGCCCGCTACCCGGGCAGCAGGTCCGCACTGCTCCCGCTGCTCCACCTCGTCCAGGCCGAGGAGGGGTACGTCACCCGCACCGGTGTCCGGTTCTGCGCCGAGGCGCTGGAGCTGACCACCGCCGAGGTCACCGCCGTCTCCACCTTCTACTCGATGTACCGGCGCAAGCCGAGCGGCGACTACCAGGTGGGCGTCTGCACCAACACGCTCTGCGCGGTGATGGGCGGCGACGCCATCTACTCCGCGCTCCGCGAGCACCTCGATGTGGGCGACGGCGAGACCACCGAGGACGGCAAGGTCACGCTGGAGCACATCGAGTGCAACGCGGCCTGCGACTTCGCCCCGGTCCTGATGGTCAACTGGGAGTTCTTCGACAACCAGACCGTCGAGTCCGCGAAGCGGCTCGTCGACGACCTCCGCGACGGCCGGCAGGCCACCCCGACCCGGGGCGCGCCGCTCTGCACCTACCAGGAGACCTCGCGGATCCTGGCCGGCTTCCCCGACACACGGGACGGAGCGGTCGAGGCGACCGGCGGCGCCGGGCACGCGTCGCTGGCCGGACTGCGGCTCGCCAAGGGCGAGGTACCGCAGCCGCGCGTCGTCGCCCCGCGCGGCGGAGCCACCAGGGAGACGCCGCCCCAGCCCGGCTCCGAACACCTCAGCTCGCACGACGCACCGCAGAAGACCTCGGCGTCCGACCCGGAGCACCCGGCAGGCCCCGTGACAGAGGAGGGGGAGTGATGAGCGTGGCAACCGAGCTCAACGGCAGCGGGAACGGCGAGGGCGACGACGGCACCAGCCCCGAGAAGCTGCTCACCCCGGTCCTCTCGGCCTTCTGGGACCAGCCGGAGTCCTGGACCCTGGAGACGTACAAACGCCACGACGGGTACGAGGGGCTGAAGAAGGCGCTCGCCATGGCGCCCGACGACCTCATCGCCTACGTCAAGGACTCGGGCCTGCGCGGGCGCGGCGGGGCCGGCTTCCCCACCGGGATGAAGTGGCAGTTCATCCCGCAGGGCGACGGAAAGCCGCACTACCTCGTCGTCAACGCCGACGAGTCGGAGCCCGGGACCTGCAAGGACATCCCGCTCCTCTTCGCCAACCCGCACTCCCTCATCGAGGGCATCGTGATCGCCTGCTACGCGATCAGGTCGTCGCACGCCTTCATCTATCTGCGCGGCGAAGTCGTCCCCGTACTGCGGAGGCTGCACGAAGCCGTACGCGAGGCGTACGAGGCGGGCTACCTCGGCAAGGACATCCTGGGCAGCGGACTCGACCTCGAAGTCACCGTGCACGCGGGGGCCGGCGCGTACATCTGCGGTGAGGAGACCGCGCTCCTCGACTCCCTGGAGGGCCGCCGCGGCCAGCCCAGGCTCCGGCCTCCCTTCCCCGCTGTCGCCGGGCTCTACGCCTGTCCCACTGTGGTGAACAACGTGGAGTCCATCGCATCGGTTCCCGCGATCCTGAACCGGGGCAAGGACTGGTTCAAGTCGATGGGCACCGAGAAGTCCGCCGGTTTCACGCTGTACTCGCTCAGCGGCCATGTCACCAGCCCCGGACAGTACGAGGCACCCCTCGGCATCACGCTGCGCCAGCTGCTCGACATGAGCGGCGGGATCCGCCAGGGCCACCGGCTCAAGTTCTGGACGCCGGGCGGCTCTTCGACGCCGATGTTCACCGACGAACACCTCGACGTACCGCTGGACTACGAAGGTGTGGGCGCCGCCGGATCGATGCTCGGCACCAAGGCGCTCCAGTGCTTCGACGAGACGACCTGCGTGGTGCGGGCCGTCACCCGGTGGACCGAGTTCTACGCGCACGAGTCCTGCGGCAAGTGCACACCGTGCCGCGAAGGGACGTACTGGCTGGTCCAGTTGCTCCGCGACATCGAGGCCGGGAAGGGCGTGATGTCCGACCTCGACAAGATCAACGACATCGCGGACAACGTCAACGGCAAGTCGTTCTGCGCGCTCGGCGACGGCGCCGCCTCACCGATCTTCTCCTCGCTCAAGTACTTCCGCGAGGAGTACGAGCAGCACATCACCGGCAAGGGCTGCCCGCTCGACCCGGCCCTGTCGACCGTCTGGGCCGACGAGCCCCGCCACACCTCGGAGGTGAACGCATGACAGTGACGACAAACAGTGCTCCCTCCGGGGGCGGCGAGGCCGCGGTGCCGCCCGAGGACCTGGTGTCGCTGACCATCGACGGCATCGCGATCTCCGTCCCCAAGGGGACCCTGGTCATCCGCGCCGCCGAACAGCTCGGCATCGAGATCCCGCGCTTCTGCGACCACCCGCTCCTCGACCCCGCGGGCGCCTGCCGCCAGTGCATCGTCGAGGTCGAGGGCCAGCGCAAGCCGATGGCCTCCTGCACCATCACCTGCACCGACGGCATGGTCGTCAAGTCGCAGCTGACCTCGCCGGTCGCCGAGAAGGCCCAGCACGGTGTGATGGAACTGCTCCTCATCAACCACCCGCTGGACTGCCCGGTCTGCGACAAGGGCGGCGAGTGCCCCCTGCAGAACCAGGCGATGTCGCACGGCAACGCGGAATCCCGGTTCGACGGCAAGAAGCGGACCTTCGAGAAGCCCGTACCGATCTCCACCCAGGTCCTGCTCGACCGCGAGCGGTGCGTGCTGTGCGCCCGCTGCACCCGCTTCTCCAACCAGATCGCCGGCGACCCGATGATCGAGCTGATCGAGCGCGGCGCGCTCCAGCAGGTCGGCACCGGTGAGGGCGACCCCTTCGAGTCGTACTTCTCCGGCAACACCATCCAGATCTGCCCGGTCGGCGCGCTCACATCGGCGGCCTACCGGTTCCGCTCCCGCCCCTTCGACCTGGTGTCGTCGCCCTCGGTGTGCGAACACTGCGCGGGGGGCTGCGCGGCCCGCACCGACCACCGGCGCGGCAAGGTCATGCGGCGGCTCGCCGCCAACGACCCCGAGGTCAACGAGGAGTGGCTCTGCGACAAGGGCCGCTTCGCCTTCCGCTACGCCCAGCGCCCGGACCGGCTCACCACACCGCTCGTACGCAACGAGGACGGTGTCCTGGAACCGGCGAGCTGGCCGGAGGCGCTGGAGCGGGCCGCGAACGGCCTGGCGGCGGCGCGCGGCCGGGCCGGGGTGCTGACCGGTGGCCGCCTCACCGTCGAGGACGCCTACGCCTACGCCAAGTTCGCGCGCGTCGCCCTCGACACCAACGACGTCGACTTCCGCGCCCGGGTGCACTCGGCCGAGGAGGCCGACTTCCTCGCCGCCCGTGTCGCGGGCCGCGGCCGGGATCTCGACGGACAGGGTGTCACCAACACCTCGCTCGAACAGGCTCCGGCCGTCCTGCTCGCCGGATTCGAGTCCGAGGAGGAGGCGCCCGGCGTCTTCCTGCGGCTGCGCAAGGCGCACCGCAAGCACGGGCAGCGCACCTTCTCGCTCGCCACCCACGCCACCCGCGGTCTGGAGAAGGCGGGCGCCACCCTGCTGCCCGCCGCGCCCGGCACCGAGACCGAGTGGCTGGACGCCATCGCGGGCGGGGTCGGTCTCGACGCCGACGGGCAGCGGGCCGCCGAAGCCCTGCGTACGGAGGGCGCGGTGATCGTCGTCGGCGAACGGCTCGCCGCCGTGCCCGGCGCACTCACCGCCGCCGTCCGCACCGCGACCGCCACCGGCGCCGCCCTGGTCTGGGTGCCACGCAGGGCGGGCGAGCGCGGTGCGATCGAGGCGGGCGCGATCCCCGCGCTGCTGCCCGGCGGCCGGCCCGCGACCGACCCGCGGGCCCGTGAGGAGGTGGCCGCGGTCTGGGGCGTACGCGAACTCCCGCACCGCTTCGGCCGGGACACCGGACAGATCATCGAAGCGGCCGCCACCGGCGAACTGGGCGCCCTGCTCGTCGCCGGGGTCGAGACCGCGGACCTGCCCGACCCGGCGCGCGCCGAAGAGGCGCTCGACAAGGTGGGTTTCCTGGTCTCGCTGGAACTGCGGCCGAGCGCCGTCACCGACCGGGCCGACGTGGTCCTCCCGGTGGCCGCGGCCGCCGAGAAGGCGGGCACCTTCCTCAACTGGGAAGGCCGGGTAAGGCCCTTCGAGGCGTCGCTCAAGCCCGAGCAGATGACACGCACCCTGGCCCCGGCCGACTCACGGGTGCTGCACATGCTCGCCGACGCGTTGGACGTCCATTTCGCGATGCCGGACATCAAGTCCGTACGCAACGAGCTGGACCGGCTCGGCGCCTGGACCGGACAGTACGCCGCCGACCCGGCGGGCACGTCCGCCCCGCTGCCCCGCCCGTCCGAGGGCGAGGCCGTCCTGGCCGGCCACCGGCTCCTGCTCGACCAGGGGCTGCTCCAGCAGGGCGACGACGCGCTGGCAGGCACCCGGCACGCGGCCGTCGCCCGGCTGTCGGCCGCGACCGCCGGGGAGACCGGCGTCAAGGACGGAGACCTGCTGGCCGTTTCCGGCCCGGCGGGCGACGTACAACTGCCGCTCCGCGTCACCGAGATGCCCGACCGGGTGGTCTGGCTCCCGCTCAACTCGACGGGCGGCGGCGTCCTGCGCGACACCGGTGCCCGCCCCGGTGAACCGGTGCGGATCTCCGCCGCACCGCCCGCACCCGCCGCACCCGCGGCCACGACGGAGGTGGAGGCGTGACGAACTACTACCTCGCAGCGACCGAGGACCTGTCGATGTTCGGCCGGGACCCCTGGTGGCTGGTTGTCATCAAGGCCGTCTTCTGCTTCGCCTTCCTGATGATCACCGTGCTCTTCTCCATCGTGTGGGAGCGCAAGGTCGTCGCCTGGATGCAGCTGCGCATCGGCCCCAACCGGCACGGCCCCTGGGGCATGCTCCAGTCCCTCGCCGACGGCATCAAACTGATGCTGAAGGAGGACCTGGTCGTCAAGCGGGCGGACAAGTTCGTCTACGTCCTCGCGCCGGTCGTCGCCGCGGTGCCCGCCTTCATGGCGATCGCGGTGATCCCCTTCGGCCCCGCGGACAACGAGGTGTCGGTCTTCGGACACCGTACGACGATGCAGCTCACCGACCTGCCGATCGCGATGCTCTACATCCTCGCGGTCGCCTCGGTCGGCATCTACGGCATCGTCCTGGCCGGCTGGTCGTCCGGGTCGACCTACCCGCTGCTCGGCGGGCTCCGCTCCTGCGCGCAGATGATCAGCTACGAGATCGCGATGGGCGCCGCCTTCGCCTCCGTCTTCCTCTACTCGGGGTCGATGTCGACATCGGCGATCGTGGACGCACAGAAGGACCGCTGGTTCATCGTGCTGCTGCCGGTCTCCTTCATCATCTACATCGTCACGATGATCGGGGAGACCAACCGCGCCCCGTTCGACATGCCGGAGTCCGAGGGCGACCTGGTCGGCGGCTTCAACACCGAGTACTCGTCCATCAAGTTCGCGATGTTCATGCTCGCCGAGTACGTCAACATGGTCACCGTCTCGGCGGTCTCCGCGACCCTCTTCCTGGGCGGCTGGCGGGCCCCGTGGCCGGTCTCCACCTTCTGGGAGGGCGCGAACCACGGCTGGTGGCCGATGCTCTGGTTCGTCATCAAGGTCCAGCTCCTCCTCTTCTTCTTCATCTGGCTGCGCGGCACGCTCCCACGGGTGCGCTACGACCAGCTGATGAAGCTGGGCTGGAAGGTCCTCATCCCGGTCTCCGTGGTCTGGCTGATGCTGGTGGCGACCGTACGGGCGCTGCGCAACGACAACTACGACTACTCCCGGATCGTGCTCTACGGAGCCGGGGCCGTCGTGGCCATCCTGCTGCTCTCCTTCGTCTACGACATCTTCCGCGACAAGCAGGAGAAGCAGGGCAGGGCCGCGGAGGAGGCGGCGGGCCCCGGACCGGCCTTCGACCCGATGGCGGGCGGCTACCCCGTACCGCCCCTGCCGGGACAGACCCTTCCGCCGGTACCCCGGCGGCGCTCACGCACCCAGCGAGAGCTGATTGTCAGTGGCGGCGTGGACACTGTGAGTGACGGAAAGGAGGCCGGTGATGTCTGACCGCTCTACTGGGGCTTCCGGGGACGACGCCCCCAAGACTCCTTGGCAGAATCCGGTGGCCGGCTTCGGCGTGACCTTCAAGGCCATGTTCAAGAAGCGGCTGACCGAGCAGTACCCGGAGCAGGAGAAGACGACGGCGCCGCGCTTCCACGGGCGGCACCAGCTCAACCGCCATCCGGACGGGCTGGAGAAGTGCATCGGCTGCGAGCTGTGCGCCTGGGCCTGTCCGGCGGACGCCATCTACGTGGAGGGCGCGGACAACACCGAGGAGGAGCGCTACTCCCCGGGCGAGCGGTACGGCCGCGTCTACCAGATCAACTACGCCCGCTGCATCCTGTGCGGACTCTGTATCGAGGCCTGCCCCACCAGGGCGCTGACGATGACCAACGAGTTCGAACTGGCCGACAGCAGCCGCGCCAACCTGATCTACACCAAGGAGCAGCTGCTCGCCGGGCTGGACGAGGGCATGGTCGACTCACCGCACTCGATCTTCCCGGGCACCGACGAACAGGACTACTACCGCGGCCTGGTGACCGAGGCCGCCCCCGGCACGGTCCGCCAGACCGCCGTGTCCAAGGGCGAGACGGCGGCCGAACCGGGCGACCGGACACCGGACGAGGGGGCGAGGGCGTGACTTACCTGACCTCCACCGGTGAGGCCGTCCAGTTCTGGGTGCTGGGCACGGTCGCCGTGATCGGCGCGCTCTCCACCGTACTGATGCGGCGGGCCGTGCACAGCGCGCTGAGCCTCGCCGGGACCATGATCATCCTTGCGGTGTTCTACCTGGCCAACGGCGCGTACTTCCTGGGCATCGTCCAGATCGTCGTCTACACCGGCGCGATCATGATGCTCTTCCTCTTCGTGGTCATGCTGGTCGGCGTCACCGCGGCCGACTCGCTCAAGGAGACCATCAAGGGCCAGCGCTGGCTCGCGGTGCTCTGCGGGATCGGCTTCGGCGTGCTGCTGATCGCGGGGATCGCCAATGCCTCGCTCAAGAGCTTCACGGGCCTCGGCAAGGCCAACGCGAACGGCAATGTGCAGGGCCTCGCCGCCCTCATCTTCACCAAGTACGTCTTCGCCTTCGAGATCACCGGCGCGCTGCTCATCACCGCGGCCGTCGGCGCGATGGTGCTCACCCACCGGGAGCGCACCGAACAGGCCAGGACCCAGCGGCAGATGTCCGAGGACCGCGTCCGCAGCAAGCAGCTGCCGCCGCTGCCCGCGCCCGGTGTCTACGCCCGGCACAACGCGGTGGATGTCGCCGGACTGCTCCCGGACGGCACCCCCTCGGAGCTGACCGTCATGCAGACGCTGCGCCAGCGCGGCCAGATCCGCGATGTGTCGAGCGAGGCCATGGCGAACCTCAGGGCGCTGGAGCAGCGCTCCGAGGAGCGGCTCGGCCGTACGTCGGGCCACGGCCACGACGCCGTGGCCCCCGACGACGGCCCGGCCGGCCGTGACGGGCTCGACCGGGAAGAGGAGGAGGCGAAGTGAATCCGGTCAACTATCTGTATCTCGCCTCGTTGTTGTTCACCATCGGTGCGGCCGGGGTGCTGATCAGGCGGAACGCGATCGTGGTGTTCATGTGCGTCGAGCTGATGCTCAACGCCTGCAACCTCGCGTTCGTCGCCTTCTCCCGTATGCACGGAAACCTGGACGGCCAGATCATCGCCTTCTTCACGATGGTCGTTGCCGCCGCCGAGGTCGTGGTCGGGCTCGCGATCATCGTGTCGCTCTTCCGCTCCCGCCACTCGGCCTCGGTCGACGACGCCAGCCTGATGAAGCTGTAAGGGGTCGCTGAACAGTGGAGAACCTGATTGCGCTGCTGATCGCAGCGCCTTTGCTCGGAGCGGCGGTGCTGCTCTGCGGCGGGCGGCGGTTCGACCGTGCCGGCCATCTGCTCGGCACGGTGTTCGCCGCCGCGTCGTTCGTCCTGGCAGCCGTCCTCTTCGTGAACATGCTGGGGAAGAACGCGGACCACCGCACCCTGCACCAGCACCTGTTCAGCTGGATCCCGGTGGGCGGCTTCCGGGCCGACGCCGCCTTCCAGCTCGACCAGCTGTCGATGACCTTCGTCCTGCTGATCTCCGGTGTGGGCACGCTCATCCACATCTACTCGATCGGCTACATGGAGCACGACGAGCGGCGCCGCCGCTTCTTCGGCTATCTGAACCTCTTCCTCGCGGCGATGCTGCTGCTGGTCCTCGCCGACAACTACCTGCTGCTGTACGTCGGCTGGGAGGGCGTGGGCCTCGCCTCGTACCTGCTGATCGGCTTCTGGCAGCACAAGCCCAGTGCGGCGACGGCGGCCAAGAAGGCCTTCATCGTCAACCGGGTCGGTGACATGGGCCTGTCCATCGCGATCATGCTGATGTTCACCACCTTCGGGACCTTCGCCTTCGGTCCGGTCCTGCACTCCGTGGGCGGCGCGTCCGAGGGCAAGCTCACCGCCGTCGGACTGATGCTCCTGCTCGCCGCCTGCGGCAAGTCGGCCCAGGTGCCGCTGCAGTCCTGGCTCGGTGACGCGATGGAGGGCCCGACCCCGGTCTCGGCCCTGATCCACGCGGCGACCATGGTGACCGCGGGCGTCTACCTCATCACCCGCTCCGGGGCGATCTTCAACGCGGCGCCCACCGCGCAGCTCGCCGTCGTGGTGGTCGGCGCGGTGACGCTGCTCTTCGGGGCGATCGTCGGTTGCGCCAAGGACGACATCAAGAAGGCTCTCGCGGGCTCGACCATGTCGCAGATCGGCTACATGATCATGGCGGCGGGCCTCGGCCCCATCGGATACGCCTTCGCGATCATGCACCTCGTCACCCACGGCTTCTTCAAGGCCGGGCTCTTCCTCGGCGCCGGATCGGTCATGCACGGCATGAACGACGAGGTGGACATGAGGAAGTACGGCGGCCTGCGGAAGTACATGCCGGTGACGTTCGTGACCTTCGGCCTCGGCTATCTCGCGATCATCGGCTTCCCCGGCCTCTCCGGCTTCTTCTCCAAGGACAAGATCATCGAGGCCGCCTTCGCGAAGGGCGGCACCGAGGGCTGGATCCTCGGCGGAGCCGCCCTGCTGGGCGCCGGTATCACCGCGTTCTACATGACCCGGGTCATGCTGATGACGTTCTTCGGCGAGAAGCGCTGGGTGCCGGACGCGGAAGGCCACGAGCCGCACCCGCACGAGTCGCCCAGGTCGATGACCATCCCCATGATCATCCTGGCCTTCGGCTCGGTCTTCGCCGGTGCGTTCTTCGGGATCGGCAACCGCTTCCTGCACTGGCTCGAACCCGTCACCGGCCACTCCGAGGGCAACTCACCCATCGGGGCCGGCGTCGTCACCGCCGGGACGATGGTGGTCCTGGTCATCGGCGTCGCCATCGCCTGGCTCGTCTACGGACGCAAGCCGGTGCCCGCGGTCGCCCCCAAGGGCTCGCTGCTCACCCGCGCCGCCCGGCGCGACCTGCTCCAGGACGACTTCAACCATGTGGTCCTGGTCCGCGGCGGCGAGCACCTCACCCGGTCGCTGGTCTACCTCGACCACTCCCTGGTGGACGGCGTCGTCAACGGCACGGCCGCATCCGTCGGCGGGCTCTCCGGCCGGCTGCGCAGACTGCAGAACGGCTACGCCCGCTCCTACGCGGCCTCGATGTTCGGCGGCGCAGTGATCCTCGTCGCCGCGACCCTGCTGATGAGGGCGGTCTGATCACCATGTCCTTTCCTCTCCTGACGGCGACCGCGGCGCTCCCGGCGATCGGTGCGATCGCTACCGCCGCCGTCCCGGCCGCACGGCGCACCGCGGCGAAGTGGCTCGCGCTGCTCTTCTCGCTCGGCACACTCGCCCTGGGCGCCGTCCAGCTCGTCCGCTTCGACCCCGGCGGCGCCCGCTACCAGCTCACCGAATCGCACGCCTGGATCAAGGACTTCGGCGTCCGGTACGAGCTGGGCGTGGACGGCATCGGGCTGGTGATGCTCGCCCTGACCGCCCTGCTCATCCCGTTCGTCATCCTGGCGGGCTGGCACGACGCGGATCCCCTGGAAACGCACAGCTCGCGCTGGCGCCCCACACAGGGCTTCTTCGCCCTGATCCTGGCCGTGGAAGCGATGGTGATCCTCTCCTTCGAGGCCACCGACGTCTTCCTCTTCTACATCCTCTTCGAAGCCATGCTCATCCCGATGTACTTCCTCATCGGCGGCTTCGGGGACCGGGCGCACGCGGGCGGCGACGAGGCGGCGGCCACCCAGCGCTCGTACGCGGCGGTCAAGTTCCTCCTCTACAACCTGGTCGGCGGACTCCTCATGCTGGCCGCGGTCATCGGGCTCTATGTGGTCGCGGGGAACTTCTCGCTCCAGGAGATCGCCACCGCACGGGCCAACGGCTCACTGCACATGGCGACCAGCACCGAACGCTGGCTCTTCCTCGGCTTCTTCTTCGCCTTCGCGGTGAAGGCGCCGCTCTGGCCGCTGCACACCTGGCTGCCCAACGCCATGGGCGAGGCGACCGCCCCGGTCGCCGTGCTGATCACCGCGGTGGTCGACAAGGTCGGCACCTTCGCGATGCTGCGCTTCTGCCTCCAGCTCTTCCCGGAGGCCAGCAAGTGGGCCACCCCGGTGATCCTGGTGCTCGCGCTGATCAGCATCGTCTACGGCGCGCTCCTGGCGGTCGGCCAGCGCGACATCAAGCGGCTGATCGCCTACGCCTCGGTTTCGCACTTCGGCTTCATCATCCTCGGCATCTTCGCGATGACCACCCAGGGCCAGTCGGGCGCGACGCTCTACATGGTCAATCACGGGATCTCGACGGCCGCCCTGATGCTGGTGGCCGGCTTCCTGATCTCGCGGCGCGGCTCGCGGCTCATCGACGACTACGGCGGGGTGCAGAAGGTCGCCCCGGTCCTCGCCGGGACCTTCCTGATCGGCGGTCTCGCCACCCTGTCACTGCCCGGACTCTCCCCGTTCGTCAGTGAATTCCTGGTCCTGGTCGGCACGTTCAGCGCCTACCCGGCCGCCGGGATCGTCGCGACGGTCGGCATCGTGCTGGCCGCGCTCTACGTCCTCGTGCTCTACCAGCGCACGATGACGGGCCCGGTCAGGGCCACGGTGCAGGGCATGGCGGACCTCAAGGTCCGTGAACTGGTCGTCGTACTGCCGCTGATCGCGCTCCTGGTCTTCCTCGGCGTCTATCCGAAGCCGCTGACGGAGATCGTCGACCCGGCCGTGAAGCACACCATGTCCGACGTCCAGAAGAAGGACCCCCAGCCCACCGTGGAGGCCGCGAAGTGAGCGCAACAGCTGTCCACAGCCTGTGGACGACGCAGGCGGCGAGCCCCATCGGCAAGATCCCCACCCCGCACATCGAGTACGCGCAGCTCACCCCCGTGCTGATCGTCCTCGGCGCCGCGATGCTGGGCGTCCTCGTCGAGGCCTTCGTGCCGCGCAAGGGCCGCTACTACGCCCAGGTGTTCCTCACCGTCGTCGCGGTGGTCGCCTCCTTCGCCGCGGTCGTCGCACTGGCCGCCGGCGGGTACGGCTCGACCAAGGCACACATCGCGGCGATGGGCGCGGTCGCGGTCGACGGGCCCGCGCTCTTCCTGCAGGGCACCATCCTGCTGGCCTCGCTGGTGGCGGTCTTCACCTTCGCCGAGCGCAGGCTCGACCCGGAGGTGCACGGCAACCGTACGGACTCCTTCGCCGCGCAGGCCGCTTCCGTACCGGGCAGCGACAGTGAGAAGGAAGCGGTCAGGGCCGGGTTCACCACCACCGAGGTCTTCCCGCTGGCGCTGTTCGCCATCGGCGGCATGCTGGTCTTCCCCGCTGCCAACGACCTGCTGACGCTCTTCGTGGCGCTGGAGGTCTTCTCGCTGCCGCTCTACCTGCTCTGCGCCGTCGCCCGCCGCAAGCGGCTGATGTCGCAGGAAGCCGCCGTGAAGTACTTCCTGCTCGGCGCGTTCTCCTCGGCCTTCCTGCTCTTCGGGATCGCCCTGCTCTACGGGTACGCGGGCTCCGTCTCGTACGCCAGGATCGCCGACGTGGTCGACGGCACCGTGCAGAACGTCGACCCGGCGCTCGCCGACACCATGGGCAACGACGCGCTGCTGCTCATCGGCGGCGCGATGATCCTGCTCGGGCTGCTCTTCAAGGTCGGCGCCGTGCCGTTCCACATGTGGACCCCGGACGTCTACCAGGGCGCGCCGACCCCGGTCACCGGCTTCATGGCGGCGGCCACCAAGGTCGCCGCGTTCGGTGCGCTGCTGCGGCTGCTCTACGTGGTGCTGCCGGGGATGCGCTGGGACTGGCGGCCGGTGATGTGGGCCGTCGCGATCATCACCATGCTGGGCGGGGCGATCGTCGCGATCACCCAGACCGACATCAAGCGGATGCTGGCCTACTCGTCCATCGCGCACGCCGGGTTCATCCTGGCCGGTGTCATCGCCACCACACCGCAGGGCATCAGCTCGGTCCTCTTCTATCTGGTGACGTACTCGTTCGTGACGATCGGCGCCTTCGCCGTGGTCACGCTGGTACGGGACGCGGGCGGCGAGGCCACCCACCTCTCCAAGTGGGCGGGGCTCGGGCGGCGTTCACCGCTGGTGGCGGCGGTCTTCGCCGTCTTCCTGCTGGCCTTCGCGGGTATCCCGCTGACCAGTGGGTTCAGCGGGAAGTTCGCCGTGTTCAAGGCGGCGGCCGACGGCGGGGCCGGCGGTCTGGTCGTGGTCGGTGTGATCTCGTCCGCCATCGCCGCGTTCTTCTACATCCGGGTCATCGTGCTGATGTTCTTCAGCGAGCCGAAGGCGGACGGCCCGACCGTCGCCGTGCCGTCGCCGCTGACGATGACGACGATCGCCGTGGGGGTCGCGGTCACGCTGGTGCTGGGGCTCGCCCCGCAGTACTTCCTTGACCTGGCGGGCCAGGCGGGATCCTTCGCCCGGTAGCCGTACGTCCGCACACGATCTCCGCCGTCGTACGCCGCTGTGTCCGGGGATGTCGGTGCGGGACCCTATCGTGGCAGGAGTGAGATGCGGCGGCCGTGACCGGTGGGAGTGACCGGCCGCCCGGGAGAACGGCGCGACGGGGGACGGACCGATGGAACGCGGGGCGGAACGATGAGCGGGAGTGGCGAGGCAGTGGCCGAGCATACGGAGCAGGCCGGGAGCACGGAGCAGGCCGGGAGCACGGAGCAGGCTGGGCGGACCGCGTCTGCGCGGGGCGCGGAGAGCGAGGCGCTCAGCACTCTGCACCGGGTCTTCGGCTACGAGGCCTTCCGTGGCGAGCAGGAAGAGATCATCGGGCAGGTGGTGGACGGCGGGGACGCCGTCGTGCTGATGCCGACCGGTGGCGGAAAGTCCCTCTGCTACCAGATTCCCGCCCTGGTCAGACCAGGTACCGGCGTGGTGATCTCGCCGCTGATCGCCCTGATGCAGGACCAGGTGGACGCGCTGCGCGCCCTCGGTGTGCGGGCCGGCTTCATGAACTCCACGCAGGACTTCGACGAGCGCCGCACCGTGGAGGCCGAGCTGCTCGCGGGCGAGCTGGACCTGCTCTATCTGGCGCCCGAACGGCTCCGGGTCGACGCCACGCTCTCCCTGCTGAGCCGCGCGAAGATCTCCGTGTTCGCGATCGACGAGGCGCACTGTGTCGCCAGCTGGGGGCACGACTTCCGCCCCGACTACCTGGCGCTCTCACTGCTCGGCGAGCGCTGGCCCGACGTCCCGCGCATCGCCCTGACGGCCACCGCCACCCGCGCCACGCACCAGGAGATCACCGAGCGGCTCGGGATGCCGGACGCCCGGCACTTCGTGGCGGGCTTCGACCGGCCCAACATCCAGTACCGGATCGTCCCCAAGAACGACCCGAAGAAGCAGCTGCTCGCCTTCCTCAAGGAGGAGCACGCGGGGGACGCGGGCATCGTCTACTGCCTCTCCCGGGCCTCCGTCGAGCGGACCGCCGAGTACCTCTGCAAGAACGGCGTGGAGGCCGTGCCCTACCACGCCGGGCTCGACGCGGGCACCCGCGCCGTCCACCAGTCGCGCTTCCTGCGCGAGGACGGCCTCGTGGTGGTCGCGACGATCGCCTTCGGGATGGGGATCGACAAGCCGGACGTCCGGTTCGTCGCCCACCTCGACCTGCCCAAGTCGGTGGAGGGGTACTACCAGGAGACCGGGCGCGCCGGGCGGGACGGGCTGCCGTCCACGGCGTGGATGACCTACGGGCTCCAGGACGTCGTACAGCAGCGGAAGATGATCCAGAGCGGTGAGGGCGGCGAGGCGTTCCGCCGCCGGGCCGCGGCGCATCTCGACGCGATGCTGGCGCTCTGCGAGACGGCGGACTGCCGCCGCGCCCAGCTCCTCCAGTACTTCGGCCAGGAGGCGGCGGCCCCCGCCTGCGGGAACTGCGACACCTGCCTCACCCCGCCCGAGACCTGGGACGGGACGGTGGCGGCGCAGAAGGTGCTGTCGACGGTGGTGCGGCTCGAACGCGAGCGCAGACAGAAGTTCGGCGCGGGCCAGATCGTCGACATCCTGCTGGGCCGCCGGACGGCCAAGGTCATCCAGTTCGACCACGACCAGCTCTCCGTCTTCGGTATCGGCGAGGACCTGTCGGAGGCTCAGTGGCGCGGTGTGGTGCGGCAGTTGCTGGCACAGGGTCTGCTGGCGGTCGAGGGTGAGTACGGCACGCTGGTGCTGACCGGGACCAGTGGTTCGGTGCTTTCGGCGGAGACCGAGGTCCGGCTGCGCAAGGAGCCGGAGAAGCCGGTGGCGGTCAGGGCGGCCAAGGGGGAGAAGAAGTCCAGGTCGGCTGCCGTGGCGGCCGAGCTGCCGGCCGAAGCGGTGCCGGTCTTCGAGGCGCTGCGGAGCTGGCGCGGCAAGCAGGCCAAGGAGCAGGGCGTCCCGGCGTATGTGATCTTCCACGACGCGACACTGCGGGAGATCGCCACGGTGCGGCCCGGCACGCTCGGTGAGCTCGGCGGGATCGGCGGCCTCGGCGAGAAGAAGCTGGCGACGTACGGGGAGGGCGTGCTCGGCGTGCTGGCCGAGCTGGCCGAGCTGGCGGGTACGGGGGCGAGTGCGGGTGCGGACGCGGATGTGACCGCACCGGCATCGTCCGCCTCGTCCGCGCCGTCACCGGGGGCGGCCCGGCCCGGCGGCCCCGGCCCTTCGGCCCCGGCCCGACCCTCCGCCCAGGGTGACCCGGAGGACCCGGGCGCCTGGGACGAGCCGGACTTCGCGGATCACCCGGACGATCCGGAGGCGTTCGGCGGGGCCTGAGCCGGGGAGGACGGAGGAGGCGCGCGGGGGGTGGGGCCGGGCGCCCGCAGCCGTGGCCGCCCCGGGGACGCTCGCCGCCTTGGCCGCCCGCAGCTGCCTGGGTCCAGCCAGTCGCCGTCTTGACGGCCAACCGCAGTCACCGGTTGGCCGACCACCGGCTCTTGGGCCGGCCAACTGCCGCCCCCGGCCGGCCGACCGGCCCTGGGGCCGGCCAACTGCCGCCCCGTCAGCCGCCGGCCCGGGCGGGGCAGCGGCCGACCGCCACCCCGCTCCCCGTCACCCCCCGCCGCTCCGGTTGGCGCGGTCGCGTTGGATGGTGCGGTGGACCGCGTAGGCCGCCCACTCCTCCTTGACCAGGTGGCGCATCGCCGAGCGGGACTTCCAGCCGTCCCTGGCGGCGATCCGGGAGAGGCCCACCGCCGAGACGAGCGCCGCCAGGGCGCGGCTGCGCGGGTCCGGGAAGCCGGCCGCCTCCGCCGTCAGGAAGCGGTCGCGGGCCTGGGCCGACCAGTTCAGCGGGCCCGCCGGATGGCGGTGGTAGGGCAGCAGCCCCGCGAGGCGGTGCGTCTCACGGGTCAGTACGTCCCCGTCCACCAGGTGGTCCAGATACAGCCCCTCCACCGTGCGGCCGGACCGCCGGATCCAGTAACGGGCGCCGACGCCCCCGCCGGACTTCCGCTTCTCCGGGGCCGGCAGCAGCTCCAGCACCCGCCCCAGCACCGGATCGTGCGGCAGCAACGGCTGGTCCACCGTCACCTTGCCGCGCGCCTCGGAGATCCGCCCCTGCAGCTCCAGTTCGGCCAGGGCCGCACCGGCCATCCCGAACTCCAGATAGCGGTTCCGGCAGAACGGCTTGCCCCGGCGCGGGTCCAGGGCGAGGAGCAGCAGCTCCTCGGGGAGCGTCGGCGCTTCCTGGCTCATCGCGCGGGCACGATCCTTCCGGTCACCTCACCGAGGCCGACCCGGGTCCCGTCGGGCCCCGGCGCCCAGGCCGTCATCGTCACCTCGTCGCCGTCCTCCAGGAACGCCCGCTTCCCGTCGTCGAGTTCGAGAGGCCGGGTGCCGTTCCAGGTCATCTCAAGGAGTGAACCGCACTGCTCGGGCGAAGGGCCGCTGACCGTGCCCGAGCCGAACAGGTCCCCGGTGCGGAGCGAGGCGCCGTTGACGGTCGTATGGGCCAGCATCTGGGCAGCCGTCCAGTACATCCCGGCGAAGGGCGGCTCGGATACCGGCTGTCCGTTGACGCTGACCGTGATCCGCAGGTCCAGGCCGCCCGCTTCCTCGGCCGTCGCGTCGTCCAGGTAGGGCAGCAGGGGCAGTTCGCGGGCGGGCGGCGCGGTCCGTGCCGCGTCCAGTGCCTCCAGCGGAGTCACCCAGGCCGAGACCGAGGTGGCGAAGGACTTCCCGAGGAAGGGGCCCAGCGGCACGTACTCCCAGGCCTGGATGTCCCGCGCCGACCAGTCGTTGAGCAGCTGGAGGCCGAAGACATGGTCCCGGTAGCCGGAGAGCGGGACCGGCTCGCCCTGCCGGGACGGGACGCCGACGACGAAGCCGACCTCCGCCTCGATGTCGAGCTTGACCGAGGGCCCGAAGACCGGCGCCGGGTCCGACGGCGCCTTGCGCTGCCCGGAAGGACGTACGACATCGGTGCCCGACACCACGACCGTGCCGGAACGGCCGTGGTAACCGATCGGCAGATGCTTCCAGTTGGGCGTCAGCGCCGCCGAGTCGGGCCGGAAGATGCTGCCGACGTTCGTCGCGTGGTGCTCGCTCGCGTAGAAGTCGATGTAGTCGGCGACCTCGTACGGAAGGTGCATCGTGACGCCCGCCACCGGGTGCAGCAGCGGCTCTATGACCGGCCGGTGCGCCGGGACGGTCACCCAGGCGGTCAGCGCGCGCCGCACATCGCGCCACGCCGTACGGCCCGCCGCGAGCAGCGGGTTGAGCGTGGGGTGTGCGAGCAGCCTGCTGTACGGGGAGCCGAGCGCGGTCGCCGCCGCCCCCGCGTCCAGTACATGGCCGCCGATCCGCACCCCCACCCTGCGCCGGCCGGGATCCTCAAGAGTGGAGAAGACTCCGTACGGCAGGTTGTGCGGGCCGAAGGGGTCGCCTTCGGGGAGGTCGAGCGGGCTCTGCTCAGGCATGGGGTGCTGCCTCGCTTTCAGGTCTGTGGACAGCCCCACGGTACGGGGGCGGGGCGCGCCGCGTCAGCCGCTGAAAGGTTCAGGGGCGTCCCGCCATTTCAAGCCCGTCCGGCGCTTGAGGACACCGGGGGCCGGGGGCTCGCCCCGGCTTCGGGAAGGGGCGGGGAGGGGACAGGCCCGCCGCAGGCGCTCACCCGCACCACGTCCCGGCCGCATCACAACCCACCCGCACCACGCCCCGGCCGCATCACAACCCACCCGCACCACGCCCCACCCGCACCACGCCCCACCCGCACCACGCCCCGGCCGCATCACGCTCCCCGAGCACTGCCCTCCCCGGAGCACCACACTCCACGCCCCGGGCCACCCACGTTTTCGGCCCCTCGGCACCACGCCCGGACAAGGGCCACGCCCCCAGGCACCACGCCCCGGGCCGGGCCCCGTCCCAGGCACCACGCCCTCACGCGCCACCCCGGAGAGGAGGAAGGCGAGAGGAAGAGCGGCCCCATCCCCCCTACCCCGCGATACGCGGAATCCGTTTCTCCCAGCTCCGCCGGAAGACCACCTCGTCCCCCTCCTGGCACACCACCTCGCTCGACGTGATGAAGTCCTGGGCGTCACAGGTGATCTCGGACCGGGTCCGCACGCGGGCGTCCCAGCCGGTCTCCGGGCGGTGCAGCCGGATCGACCAGTCCGAGCGGGTGCGCGCCGACAGCGGATCCGCCTCGTTGATCGTGTACGTCTCCAGCGCGTCCTCGCTGAACTCCAGGCCGTCCGGGTAGATCCGGGTACCTCCGTACCTCGGGTCCACCTCAAGTCGCCAGTCGCCCTTGGCCACATCGCGTACGACAAGACGCTCCGGGCGCTCCTCCGGGTTGTCCGGGTAGACCACCGCGAGCGGCTCCGACTGCTCGGGCTCGTCGAAGGTGATGTGGTCATCGGTGTGCGCGCGGACCGGGAGTTCCATGGTCGAGGCCGCCGGGTCCAGGATCCAGCCGTGCGCCGAGTCGGGCTGCGGCCAGATCCACGGCCAGTACGCGGAGGAGACCGAGAGGCGGATGCGGTGGCCCGGCGGGAAGGTGTGACCGACGCCGTTCAGCTCGAAGGTGAGCGACTCGGTGGTGCCCGGCTCCCACGGATCCGACCGGTCCCGGCCGTGCCGCGCCGAGAAGTTGAGCGCCCCCCGGGTGACCAGTGTGGACGCCCCGTCCGGCGCGACGTCGCAGAGCCGGGCGATGACCTGCCCGGTGGGGACGTCGGAGCGCACCGAGAGATGCACCTTCGCGCGGCCCAGGATCTCGATGGCGGCCTGGCGGACCGGGAATTCGAAGCAGACGGACTTCGCGTCCTCGTCCCGCTGGTCGGGCGGCAGATCGGAGTCGTTGCCGAACGGGAAGAACCGCCCGGCGTCCAGACCGGTCTGCATCGGTGACCTGACCTCCATCGGGTCGCCCTGGAGCGCGTACGACACCGGGGTGACCTGCGGCGACGGCCAGGCCGTATCACCGACCCAGCGGCCGGGCAGCTCCGGGTAGACCGTGGCGGGCGGGTGCGACTCGCTGATCCACGAGCGCAGCAGCGGCTCGGCCATCACCCCGTTGTCCTCGCCCTTGAGGTGGTGGTCCCACCAGCGCAGGGTCTCCTGGAGGAAGCCGATCGCGGGTCCGGGCGGCAGCCCCCGGTCCGGGTACTGGTGCGACCACGGGCCGATCAGCCCCCGTACCCGCGACGGGTCGAGGTTCCCGACCAGCCGCAGGACGGTGTCCCGGTACGGGTCGTGCCAGCCGCCGACGGCCAGGACGGCCGGCTGGACGGCCCGGTAGTCCTCGCAGACGCTGCCGTGCTTCCAGTAGTCGTCGCGCGTCTGATGGGCGAGCCAGGTGTGGATGAACGGCTCGACGGCCTCAAGACGGTTGAGCCACATGTCCCGCCAGACCGAGCCGACCTGCGCCGGGTCCGGGGGGCGCGACACGAAGGCGAGCATCGTGGCCGCCCAGGCGTGCATGTCGACGGCGAGCACCGAGCCGCCCATGTAGTGCACGTCGTTGTCGTAGCGGTCGTCGGCGGAGCAGACCGTGACGATCGCCTTCAGCGGCTCCGGGGCCAGGGCCGCGATCTGGAGCGAGTTGAAACCGCCCCAGGAGATACCGAACATCCCGACCTTGCCGGTGCACCACTCCCTCCCGGCCAGCCAGTTCACCACCTCGACCCCGTCGGCCAGCTCCTGGGCGTCGTACTCGTCACCGGGCATGCCGGTCGAGTTGCCGTGACCGCGTACGTCCACCCGGACGGACGCGTAGCCGTGGCCCGCGTACCAGGGGTGCCGCTGCCAGTCCCGCGGTGCCGTCCAGTCGGACAGCCGGTACGGAAGGTATTCGAGCAGGGCGGGGACCGGTCCGGCCGCGTTGACCGGGCGCCAGATCCTGGCGTACAGCTGCGTGCCGTCCGCGAGCGGGATCCAGACGTCCTCGCGGCGGGTCTCGTACGGGAATTCGGTGCGGATTCGGGCCACGGCAGGCGCTCCTCAGTGGACGGGGTGCATGGTGCGCCTGAGCCAGGGGGCGGCGGCGACGACCGCGAGCCCGGCGACGACGGCGACGGCGCCGTTGACTCCGAAGTACGCCGGGTCGGAGACCTCGCCGTACAACTTCACGATCTGCGCCTGGACGCCGTTGGCCAGGGCGAGGGACAGGAACCAGAGCGCCATCGTCTGGCTGGCGAAGGCGGCGGGCGCGAGCTTGGTGGTGGCGGACATGCCGGAGGTCTCGACGAGGATGTCGCCGAGCCCGAGCAGCGCGTACGAGCCGACGATCCACCAGACGGACATCAGCCAGTCGCTGCCCGTGCGGCCGGACGTGGCGGGGACCATGATCAGGAAGGAGAGCCCGCCGAGGATGGTGCCGATCGCGATCTTGTTGGAGGCGTGCGGCTGGTGCCGGCCCATCCGGACCCAGACGGCGGCGACCACCGGGGCCAGCGCCACCTCGAAGGCGCCGAGCGCCGACGCGTACCAGCCGGCCGGGAAGTGGAAGCCGAAGATGTCCGTCCTGGCGTTGGTCGACGCGAGCAGGATCATCGTCGAGTACGCCTGGAAGAGGATGAAGTTGAAGACCACCGAGGCGAGGAACAGCACGATGTAGGGGCGCAGATGAGCGCGTTCGGGCCTGGTCACGCGGGGGCTGCGGAACATCACGGCGAAGAAGACGACCGGCGCGATCACCGAGACGATGGTCAGCGCGTCGACGGTGCGGTCCAGCGTCAGCCAGCCGGAGAGCCCGAGGACCACGGCGACCACGGCGACGGCCAGCACGCCGCCGACGATCATCCGGACCGCACGGCGCATCGCGGCCGGCGGCAGCGCCTGCTCGGCGCGCTCGGTGCGGCCGGCGATGGTGCGGCGACCCAGGACGTACTGGATCAGACCCAGCGTCATCCCGACGGCGGCCGCCGAGAAGCCCCAGTGCCAGCCCTCGTGGTCACCCAGCCAGGCGGTGACCAGGGGGCCGAGGAAGGCGCCGATGTTGATGCACATGTAGTAGAGCGCGAAACCGGCGTCGCGGCGCTGGTCCTCGGTCCGGTACAACTTGCCGACCAGGGTGGCGACATTCGGCTTCAGCAGCCCCGTGCCGAGCGAGATGAGCCCCAGACCCACCCAGGTCATCCCGGCCGTCGGGACCGCCATCGAGTAGTGGCCGAGTGCGATGAGGATGCCGCCGCCGAGTACCGCGCGGTACGAGCCGAGGATGCGGTCGGCGAGCCAGCCGCCCGCCACCGAGACCAGATAGACCAGCGTGCCGTAGGCGGCGGAGATGGAAGCGGCCGCCCCCGGCGACATGCCGAGACCGTCCTGGTCGACCGCGGCCGTGAAGTAGAGGACGAGGATGGCCTGCATCCCGAGGAACGAGAACCGCTCCCAGATCTCCAGTCCCGACAGGGTCGCCAGACCGCGCGGCTGGCCGAAGAACGAATGGTCGTCGCCCGGCTCCGGCGGGGGCTGGGACGGTGGTGCGAGTCCCGGCTGCGGCTCTGTTCCGGACAAAGGTACTGCTCCCATTCAAATCGAGTTGTTTTGAACATACCGGTCACGCCCGGCATGTGCTCGGGGTGGGCGGGCAGGCGCTCATGGTGATCGAAAGAGGACCGGATACGCTGACTTGAGTGCGGACAGCGACACATCGACAATCCGTGTGATCGTCAGCAGACAGGAGATCCCCTCGTGACCGTCGTCGAGCCATTCGGGCTGAACGTGCGGGACCAGGCACTTGAGGCCGATGTCCAGGCCGGATTGGCGGCTGTCGAGGCCGGGCTGCTCGATGCCACCAAGAGCGACGTCCCTTTCATCACGGAGGCCGCGCAGCATCTGGTACGGGCGGGGGGCAAGCGCTTTCGTCCGCTCCTGGTGATGCTCGCCGCCCAGTTCGGTGACCCGTATGCGCCCGGGGTCGTACCCTCCGCCGTCGTGGTCGAACTGACGCATCTGGCGACGCTCTACCACGACGACGTCATGGACGAGGCGGAAGTGCGCCGCGGGGTCCCCAGCGCCAACGCACGCTGGGACAACTCGGTCGCGGTCCTCACCGGCGACTTCCTCTTCGCACGCGCCTCGCACATCCTGGCCGACCTGGGGCCGGAGGCCGTACGGATCCAGGCCGAGTCGTTCGAACGCCTGGTCACCGGCCAGATCCTGGAGACCGCCGGCCCGCGCGACGGGCACGACCCGGTCAGCCACTACCTCGATGTCATCGCGGGCAAGACGGGATCCCTGATCGCGGTCTCCGGGCGGTTCGGCGCGATGATGTCCGGCGCCGACGAGAGCGTGGTGAACATCCTCACGCAGTACGGCGAGCGGCTCGGTATCGCGTTCCAGCTGGCCGACGACGTACTGGACATCGCGAGCGACAGCCACGAGTCGGGTAAGACACCCGGCACGGACCTGCGGGAGGGCATCCCCACCCTGCCGGTGCTGCGGCTGCGCGCCCAGGCCGCCGAGCACGGCCGCCCGGACGATCTCGCCCTGGTCGAGCTGCTGTCGGGCGATCTGACGGACGACGCCCGGCATACCGAGGCGCTGCGGCTGATGCGGGCCCACCCGGCCCTGGAGCAGGTACGCCAGGACACCGTGCGGTACGCGGAGGAGGCGCGGGCCTCACTGGCGCCGCTGCCCGAGTGCTTCGCGAAGACGGCGCTTGAGGAGCTGTGCGGCGCGGTGGTGCACCGCGTGGGGTGAGGGTGTCGGCTCGATGTCAGTGGGCTCGACGCCAGCCGGCCCCCGATATCAGTCGGTTCGGTGGCAGTCGGTTCGATGTGAGTCGGTTCGATGGCGCAGGACCCGGTCGCGTGTCAGCGGCCGGGTCCTCTGCTGTTCTTCGGGTGCTGTCCGGTGGGCGCCGTCCGTCGAGACCTGTCGGTTGGGCCGGTCGCACGGGGCGGGTCCTTCGGACGGGTGGCCCCTTCCCTGCCGGGCGCTCCCCCTACGGGGCGGTGCGGGTCGCCCGTGGCGCCTGTCATACCGCAGCAGTAGGCGCAGTTGCTCCCGGGGGCTGACGCTTACCGTCCGGGAATTTGGTGAGATGGACGGCACCACACCCCACCGATTCGGGTGAGAATGGCGGCGCGGGGTGGACAAGCGTGACCGTACGGATCGCCGCCGATCACGGAGGTAGGGCACACATGGCACCGAACGACAGTGCAGAGGGCACCGGAAGCGCACAGGACACCGGAGAGGCCGGGAACTCCGCCGCGGGCCGCCGGAAGGCCGCGCGTTATCTCGTCCCGGTCGGAGTGGCGGGGGTGGCGGCCGTGACGATCGGTCTCGTACCCGCACTCGCCAGCTCGGGCGACCCCAGCCTGCCGAAGATCTCGGCGCAGCAGCTCATCGCGAAGATGGCCGCATCGGACACCCAGCAGCTGTCCGGCACGGTGAAGGCCGACGCGGACCTGGGCATCCCGTCACTCGGCGGCCTGGCCGGCACCTTCGGCGGGGGCATGGGCGGCAGCGGTGGTGACGGCGGCGGCAGCGGCGGATCGAGCGCGTCGCCCCAGTCCAAGCTGATGGAGCTGGCATCGGGCACGCACACCCTGCGGGTGGCCGCGGACGGTCCCGACAGGCAGCGGGTGTCCATCCTGGACAGCGCGGCCGAGTACAGCCTGATCCACAACGGCCGGCAGGTCTGGGCGTACGACAGCAAGTCGAACGAGGTCTACCACGCGAAGGCCCCCGCCCGGGCGGGCGGCTCGGCGGGCGGCCGCGAGGACCGTACCGACAAGCTCCCGGCCACCCCGAAGGATCTGGCCGAGCAGGCGCTCAAGGCGGTCGGCCCGACGACATCGGTGAGCGTCGACGGCACCGAACAGGTGGCGGGCCGTGACGCGTACCAGCTGCTCATCAAGCCGAAGCAGTCCGGTTCCACGATCGGTTCGGTCCGGGTCACGGTGGACTCGAAGACCGGCACTCCGCTGAAGTTCACGCTGACGCCGAGCAGCGGTGGCAAGGCCGCCATCGACGTGGGCTTCACCAAGGTCGACTTCGCGAAGCCCGCGTCCTCCGCCTTCTCCTTCACTCCGCCGAAGGGCGCGAAGGTGACGGAGGGCGCCGCCCCCGGGGCCGGTACGCACCGCTCTCCGCAGGGTCCCGGGAAGGACCTGAAGTCCGCCTCGCCGGAGGACTTCAAGGGCCTGAACATCATCGGCAAGGGCTGGACGTCGGTGGCCAGGATCGACACCGGCAGCGGCAAGGGCATCGGCGGCATCGGCGGTGGCACCGGCGGGCTGGGCGGATCCACGGGGAAGAGCGGCTCCGCCGGACAGGGCGGCTCCGCCGCGGACGCGCAGAAGTTCCTCAGCTCGCTGGGAGACAAGGTGACCGGCTCGTTCGGCTCGGGGACGGTGTTCCACACCCGGCTGGTGAACGCGCTGATGACCGACGACGGAAAGATCTTCGTCGGGGCGGTCGACAAGGGCGCACTGGTCAAGGCGGCCAACACGGCCAAGTAGGCCCGACTCGGCCAGTAGGCCCGACACGGCCAGCAGGCCCGACACGGCCAAGTAGGCCCAACACGGCCAAGTAGACCCGACTCGGCCAGCAGGCCCGACACGACGGCGGGTCCGGCACACGCCCCTGGGGGGGCCCGCCCCCCCCGGGGTTGTATGCGCCCGGGGGCCCGGGGGCGGGCCCCCCCCGCCGGGGGGCGGCGCGCCCGGGCGGGGGC
>NZ_JBHYWP010000007.1:107328-113007 GCF_042751845.1 Streptomyces sp. NPDC059398
CGGCCCATGAGCGCCGAGCCGTCCATTGTACCCCCCAGCGGTCGTGCAGCCCGTCACGCCCGGGGTTCCGGAAACCGCGCCCGGGGGCCCCCCCCCCCGCCGGGTGTTCTCTGCTCCGTGCGACCGGGGGGCTGGCCGCCCGCTCCGGGGCGCGGCGCTCCGGTCCGGGTGCGTCCCGTTAGCCTGGATCGCACCGTGCGCCGAACACCGCGCCGCCCGGACCGCACCGTGCGCCCCCGCGCCGAACGACGGGACCGTCGCCATGCCAGAAGCCGTCATCGAAACCCATGCCCTGACCAAACGCTTCCGCGGCGGCCAACTCGCGGTGAACCGCCTGGACCTCGCCGTCCCGCGCGGCAGCGTCTTCGGCTTCCTCGGGCCCAACGGCTCCGGCAAGACCACCACCATCCGGATGCTCCTCGGCCTCATCGCCCCGACCTCCGGCACCGCCACCCTGCTGGGCCGGCCGATGCCGCGCGCCGCCCACAGTGTGCTGCCGGACGTCGGCGCGCTCATCGAGGGCCCCGCGCTGTACGGGTTCCTCTCCGGCCGCGACAACCTGCTGCGCTACGACTCCGCCGACCCGCGGGCCGACCCCCGTACCCGGCGCGCCCGTGTCGATGCCGCCATCGAACGGGTCGGGCTCGCCCACGCGGCGGCCAAGAAGGCCAAGGCGTACTCACTCGGTATGAAGCAGCGCCTCGGTCTCGCCTCCGCACTGCTCCAGCCGCGCGGACTGCTCGTCCTGGACGAGCCGACGAACGGGCTCGACCCGCAGGGTATGCGGGAGATCCGGACCCTGGTCAGGGAGTTGGCGCAGGACGGCACCACGGTCTTCCTCTCCTCCCACCTCCTGGACGAGATCGAGCAGGTCTGCACCCACGCGGCTGTGATGGCCCGGGGCACGCTGCTCGCCCAGGGCCCGGTCGCCGAACTCGCGACCCGCGGCCGTCTCGCCGTGGGCACACCCGACCCCGCGGTGGCCGCCCGGGTACTCAAGGAGCGGGGCATCTCCGATGTGGAGGTGGCCGGCGACCGGGTGACGGGGGACATCCCGCCCGCGGACACCGACGTGGCGGACCTGAACGCGGCCCTGGTACGGGAAGGCGTACGGGTCAGGTCCTTCGGCGTCGAACGGGCCTCCCTTGAGGACGCCTTCGTCGCACTCACCGGAGAGGGTTTCGATGTCGCAGGCTGAGGCACCCCGCCAGAAGCAGACCGAGGGCCGCGTGCCTGAGAGCACCGCGCCTGAGGGCCGCATGCCCGAGGGCCGCGTGCGCCAGGCCGGTGCGGACCAGGCCCCCGCCCCCGGGGCGGTGCGTGCGCTGCTGCGCCCCCGTCGGCAGCTCGCCCTCCTCCGCTCCGAGCTGACCACCACCTTCCGCCGCTGGCGCACCCTCGCCCTGCTCGCCGTGCTGGCCGCGGTCCCGGTCCTCATCGGTATCGCCGTCAAGCTGGAGTCCGACCGGGGTTCGACGGCCGGCGATCCCAGCGGCAACGGTCCCGCCTTCCTCTCGGACATCACCAACAACGGCCTCTTCCTCGTCTTCGCGGCACTCGCCGCGACCCTGCCGGTCTTCCTCCCGATGGCCGTCGGTGTCATCGCGGGGGATTCCGTGGCGGGCGAGGCCAGTGCCGGGACGCTCCGCTATCTGCTGGTCGCCCCGGCCGGCCGGACCAGGCTGCTGCTCGCCAAGTTCGTCTGCGCCGTGGCCTTCTGCCTGGCCGCGACCCTGGTCGTGGCGGTCTCCGCGCTCGTGGTGGGGGCGCTGCTCTTCCCGCTCGGCGATGTCACGACGATCTCGGGCACCCGGATCCCGTTCACCGACGGGCTCGGCCGGGCCGCGCTGATCTCGGCCGTGGTCGCCGCCTCGCTCGTCGGCGTCGCGGCCATCGGGCTGTTCGTCTCGACCCTCACCAGCAGCGGAATCGCGGCGATGGCGACGACGGTCGGTCTGGTGATCACGGTGCAGATCCTGGACGGGATTCCCCAGCTGCACGCACTCCAGCCGTATCTGTTCCCGCACTACTGGCTGTCCTTCGCGGATCTGCTGCGGGCACCGGTCTACTGGGACGAGATCGTCAAGAACCTCGGTATGCAGGGCCTTTACGCCGTGGTGTTCGGCTCGGCGGCCTGGGCGCGGTTCACCACGAAGGACATCGCGGCCTGACCGGGAAAGCCCCGGCGGAGCGGGGAAAAGGGAGGGCACGTGCCGTACCGAGAACCGTCCCCCGACGCGGCTCGACACGACACGTACCGTTTCCCCGCCGATATTCTGGAACGCGCACCTTCTGCTGTCAAGACGCTACGTATCGTCCCCGGTCGCGACGGGTGAATAGACTTATGCGGTGAACCTCACGCCCAATCCCGCGCGCCGGAGCGAGAAATCGCAGCAGGCGATTCTCGCGGCCGCCCTCGCGCTCTGTATCGAGCGGGGGTACGCCCGCGTCACGATCGAGTCCATCGCCGCCCGCGCCGGAGTGAGCAAGAAGACGATCTACCGCTGGTGGCCGTCGAAGGGCGCCCTGGTGCTCGAAGCGCTGGACGACGCGGTCATCCGGACCCGTCCCTTCCCGGATACCGGCGACCTCGCCGCCGATCTCCACTCCCAGATGACCGGCGTGGTGCGGCTCCTGGCACATCCGCCGCTCGGCCCCGCGTACGCCGGGATCCTCACCGAGATCCAGTACGACGAAGAACTCGCCAGGACCGTGCAGGAACAGTTCATCGACCCACGGGTCAAGGGGGCCACGGCCCGGCTGCGCAGCGCCCAGGAGCAGGGCGTGCTCCCCGGGGACGCGGACGTCAACCTCGCTGTGGAACTGCTCTACGGCCCGCTCTACTACCGGCACAGCCTGCGCAGACCGCCGCACAACGCGGAGGAGATCACCCGGCTGATCGCCCAGGTCCTGAAGTCCCTGGGCGGCTGAGGCCGGTCGGGTCCAGCCGCTCCGGCGGCGCGGCGGGGCCGTCCGCTGCCAGCAGCTCGGCCGCGAGCCGGGCCGCCCGCGCCCGTGTCCGGTGCGCGTTCCGCAGGGCATCCCAGGTCAGCAGCGTCAGCGCCAGCCACACCAGCGCGAAGCCCGCCCAGCGCTCCGGCGGCATCGCCTCATGGAAGTACAGGATGCCGAGGCCGAACTGGAAGACCGGCGCCAGATACTGGAGCAGGCCCAGGGTCGAGAGCGGTACGCGGATGGCCGCGGCGCCGAAGAGGATCAACGGGATCGCGGTGACCAGACCCGTGGACGCGAGGAGCGCCCCGTGGGCGGGGGAGCCGAACGTGGCCTCGCCCCGGGCCGTGAGGAACACCAGATAGGCCAGCGCGGGCAGGAACTGCACCGCCGTCTCGGCCGTGAGCGACTCCAGACCGCCGAGGTTCACCTTTTTCTTGGCCAGCCCGTACGTCGCGAAGGAGAAGGCCAGCATCAGCGAGATCCAGGGCGGCTTGCCGTATCCGATGGCCAGGACGAGGACCGCAACCGCCCCGGTGGCGACGGCCGCCCACTGCGCGGGGCGCAGCCGTTCGCCCAGGATCAGGACGCCCATCGCGATGGTGACCAGCGGGTTGATGAAGTAGCCGAGCGACGCCTCGACGACCTGACCGTTGTTCACGGCCCAGATGTAGCCGCCCCAGTTGACGCTGATGACCGCCGCGGCGACGACCACGAGGCCCAGCCTGCGCGGTGTACGGACCAGTTCGCCGATCCACGCCCAGCGCCGTGTCACGAGCAGCGCGATCAGCACGACGCCCAGGGACCACACCATGCGGTGGGCCAGGATCTCCATGGCGCCGGACGGCTTGAGCAGGGGCCAGAACATCGGGACGAGCCCCCACAGCACATACGCCGCCGCACCGTTCAGGAACCCCGCACGCTGCTCGCTGCTGCCCTTCACGGACCCTCCCCTGAGATCGCCCGGCAGCCGCCGCCGGAGGCGTGGCACATGCCCAGGGCGTGACACCTGCCGAAGGCGTGACACATACGGAGTCGAAGGTACGGGAGGAGGACCCGCCTGTCATGCCCGTGTCGTCATACGGTCATGACAGGCATACGGCCGTACGGTCGCGGCGCGGGTCCGCGTGGGTTCGCGCCCCGCTTACGCGAGCGCCGCTCCGCTTACGCGAGCGCCGCCGCGATCGAGTCCGCGATCGGGGTGGTGGGGCGCCCCGTCAGCCGGGCCAGATCGCCGCTCGTGGCGGCCAGCCGGCCGCGCTCGATGGCCTCGTCCACGTCCACGAGGATCGCCGCGAACGCCTCCGGCAGACCCGCACCGACCAGGACCTCCTGGTGGGCGGCGGCCGGGACGTTCCGGTAGGTGATCTCCTTGCCGGTGGCCTTCGCGACCTCGGCCGCGTACTCGGAGAGGGACCAGGCGACGTCACCGCTCAGCTCGTAGGCCCGGCCCAGGTGACCGTCCGACACGAGCACGGCGGCCGCGGCCGCCGCGTAGTCCGCGCGGGCCGCCGACGCGATCCGGCCGTCCCCCGCGTTGGCGACGACCGCGCCGTGCTCCAGGACCGGCGCAAGGTTCCCGGTGTAGTTCTCGTTGTACCAGCCGTTGCGCAGGAAGGTGTACGGAAGCCCGGAGTCCAGGATCAGCTGCTCGGTCACCTTGTGCTCGGCGGCCAGCTCGAAGTCGGCATCCGGGCCGCCCAGGATGCCCGTGTACGCGAGCTGGGCGACGCCCGCGGCCTTCGCCGCCTCGATGACCGCGGTGTGCTGTGGCACGCGCCGGCCGACCTCGCTCCCGGAGATGAGGAGCACCCGCTCACCGGAGCGGAACGCCCCGGTGAGGCTCGCCGGGTCGTTGTAGTCGGCGATGCGCAGCTCGACCCCGCGCGCCGCCAGACCGGCGGCCTTCTCCTTGCTGCGGACGACGGCGGCGACCTGGTCCGCGGGGACCCTGGTGAGCAGCTCATCGATGACGAGGCGGCCGAGTGCCCCGGTGGCTCCGGTGACGACGATGCTCATGTGGTGATGCTCCCTGGTTCGGAATTGCTGCGCCGCGGTTCGGATCCCCGCGCTCTTGAGCCCGGATCTCCGCGCTCTCGCACTCACCCTACGAGGGGTACTAACCAAAGGAAAGTACCCACTTTGAGGTAAGGTACTGGCATGGACGTAAGTGAACGGGTGGCGGGCCGGTGGCCCGACGTCAACCAAGCGATGTGCCCCTCGCGGCTGATCCTGGAACATGTCACCAGCCGCTGGGGTGTGCTCGTACTGGCCGCGCTCCTGGAGCGTTCGTACCGCTTCAGCGAGCTGCGCCGCCACGTGGGCGGGGTCAGCGAGAAGATGCTCGCCCAGACGCTGCAGACGCTGGAGCGGGACGGTTTCGTGGACCGCGACGCCAAGCCCGTCATCCCGCCGCGGGTGGACTACTCGCTCACGCCGCTCGGCAGGGAGGCCGCCGAGCAGGTGTGGGGGCTCGCCCGCTGGACCGAGCAGCGGATCGATGAGGTGTTCACGGCACGCGAGACATACGACAGGGCCCGGCCCTGAGGGAACGGGACCGGGCCCCGGGCGGCGCCTGCTGACGCCCGGTCGGAAGCTGAGGCGTCCTCAGCCCGCGACCGTCCAGGTGTCGTTGCCGGGGGTGGCGCCGGGGGCCGCGGCGCGTGCGCGGGGCAGGCACGCCGCCCGCCTCGGCGGCGCGGAGTAGGCGGGGGTCGTCAGGCCGCG
>NZ_JBHYWP010000008.1:0-14514 GCF_042751845.1 Streptomyces sp. NPDC059398
GGCCGGGAGAGCCGCCTGTCCGGCGGCGGGGCGTGCGCGGTGACGGCCGGCGTGCGCCTACGCGGTTCGGACCCGGACCGCAGAGGCGCACGCCGGTCCACCGCGACGCCTGCGCCTACGCGGCCGGCACCGGTACGCCCATGATCTCCCGGGCGTTGCGGCCCGGCACCATGCCCAGCGGCCACGCCTGCCAGCCGTCGTCCAGTGAGACCCCGCGCTCCAGGATCAGCGTGTACGCCTCCGCGCACTCGGCCAGACCGGGGTCGCGGGCCGGGTGCGCCGCCCGGATCAGCTGGGACAGCTCCTCGGCGGCCACCGCGGTGCCCACCTCCGAGCCGCCGGGCGACGCGTAGGGCAGCAGCGTGCAGCGCAGGAAGCGCGCCCAGTCGCCGCCCCGCCCGTCGTCGTACGCGGTGAAGAGCGCCGCCGCCTCGTCGCAGAGCTGGAGCGCCTGCGCCGCGCGGTCGTTGCCCGCGTCGATCAGGGCCAGCTCCAGACAGGTCCACGCCTCACCGTGCGCCACCCCGATCCGGTGGAAGTCGGCCCGTGCGTCGGCCAGCAGCTGACGGGCGAAACCGCTGTTGCGGAGGTTGCCGGTCTGCGCCGCGCGCTGGTCGCGGGTGACCCGCCCCGAGTGGTGGCGGGCGCAGGCCAGCCCGTACATGTCCCGCATCCGCGAGAACATCGTCCGGGCCCGCTCCAGCTCCCGTACCGCCTGGTCCCGGTCGCCGCCCTCCTCCAGCGCCTGGCCCAGGTAGTAGAGCGTCCACGCCTCGCCCCTGGCGTCCTCGCTGTCCCGGTGGCGGGAGAGCGCCTGGCGCAGCTGGTCCACCGCGACCGAAGCATCCCCTTCGACCAGCCTGGCCCTGGCCAGCTGGGTCATCGCCCAGGCCTCGCCGCGCCCGTCCCTGGTCTGCCCGTACGCGTCGAGCGCGGTCCGCAGCTCCTCGTCGGCCCGCGCCACGTCGCCCAGGCAGAGACAGAGCTGGCCCTGCTGGAAGTGCGTCCACGCCTCACCGTGCAGCGAGTCGCTCTCCTGGTGCAGGGTGAGCGCCGTGGACAGCAGCGTCCGCGCCTCCGCCAGATTCCCCAGATCGCGCTCCACCGCCGCCAGCGCGTGCAGCGACCAGGCCCGGTCCGCGGCCAGCTCCGGCGCCGCCTGGAGCGCGACCGCCTCCCGCAGCCGCGCCGCCGCCTCCGTCAGATTTCCCTGGTGGTGCAGGGTGATGCCGAGCGAGCAGAGCGCCAGCGCCTCGCCCGCCCCCTGCTGGGCCTCGTGGTAGAGGCCGACGACCGAGGTCAGCGTCGTACGGGCCTTGTCCAGCTCGCCGAGCTGGCGGGCCGCGATCCCGGTACGCCACTGCACGGACCTGGCGAGCAGCCCCTGCCCGACGGCCTGGGTCAGCTCGCTGATCTCACCCAGCCGGTAGAGGTCGCCGCGCAGCAGGCAGTAGTCGCAGAGCGCGCCCAGCAGATGCAGCACCACCTCCTGGTCGACGCCCTCCGCCTGGCGCAGCGCCGATGTGATGAAGCTCGACTCCTCGTCGAGCCAGCGCAGCGCCGCGTCCAGCGAGGTGAAGCCGTGCGGCCCGAACTGGCCCGCCCGGGTGGAGAGTTTGCCGTCCACCAGCCGGATCACCGCGTCGGCCAGCTCCGCGTAACTCTGGATCAGCCGCTCCTGCGCCGCCGTGCGCTCCTGCGGCTGCTCCTCGTCCTCCAGCCTGGCCTGCGCGAACGCACGCACCGTGTCGTGCAGCCGGTAGCGGCTGCCGCGTACGTGGTCGATCAGGCCGGCCCGCGACAGCAGGGTCAGCAGCCGCCGCGCCTCCTGGTCGTCGGCGGCCAGCAGCGCCGCCGCGGCGGCCACCCCCAGACTGGCGCGCCCGGCCAGCGCGAGCCGCCGCAGCAGCCGCCGCCCCTGCTCGGGCTGGTCGCCGTAGCGCAGTGCCAGCGCGCGCTCGACCGGTTCGAGCTGCCGGTACGCGCCGAGGTGCGCGGCGAGTTCACGGGTCGAGCGCTGGCCGAGCGAGGACCCGGCCACCCGCAGCGCCAGTGGCAGCCCGCCGCACAACTCCGTGACGAGATCGCTCGATTCGGCGTCGTACGGGCTCTCCGGCTCCTCCGCGGTCTCCCGCAGCAGTTCCTCGGAGCCCGCCGAGTCCAGCGCCTCCACCGGCAGCTGATGCACCCAGGCGACGAGGTCGCCGGGCAGTTCGAGCGGGGCGCCCGACGTCACGAGCACCAGGCTGTCCGAACGCTCCGGTACGAGGACGCGCACCTGGTCCGGGTCCGACGTGTCGTCCAGTACGACGGTGACGGCGAGCCCGGTCAGATGCTGCTGGTACAGCTCGCTCAGCCGCTTCAACTGCTGCTCGGGCGAAGAGCGTTCGCGGAAGAGCAGCTGATCGCGCGGGGCGCCCAGCCGGTTCAGCAGATGGAGCAGCGCGTCCCTGGTCGACAGGGGCGGTTCGTCGCGGGTCGCGCCGCGCAGATCGACCACGCAGGCGCCGCGGAACTGGTCCCTGAGCTGGTGCGCGGCCCGGACGGCGAGGGTGGTGCGCCCGGAACCCGGGGCGCCGTGCAGCACCACGACCGTCGGCCGGGTCTCGGTGGAGGCGCGCGCCGCGTGCACCCACTGGGCGATCTGCGCCAGCTCCTGCCGCCGCCCCGCGAACGGCCCCTCGGCCTGGGGCAGCTGGCCGAACGACTGGTCGAGCGTGGAGCGCCTGCGCGCCGCCGCGCTCTTGTCGGCACCGCGCAGCTGCGGCGGGACGGCGCTCTTCGGCTTCTTCTGCGGCGCGGCGAGCATCCGCTGCTGGTCCAGGTACGGGCGGATACCGCGTACCTCCAGCGCCGTCAGCCACTGGAGCCGCAGCTGCTCGGTCCCGCCCGGCTGCCCCTGCGCCCCGGCTCTGCGGTGGGCCGCGGGCCAGTGCTCGGCGGTCACCCTGGCGACGGTGGCCGCGGCCCCGGCGACGGCGACGACCACGCCCGTCCCGGCCGCGGTGGAGCCGCCCGTCCCGAGCACGAGGTCCGCCCCGCAGGCGGCGATGGCGGCAACCACCGTGACCAGCGCGGGCGTTGCCAGGGATGCGCGGTTGAAGTGCGCGGAGAGCGGATGCTGCTCGGCCTGCGCCGCGTCGAGTGCGCGGGTGTACGCGGCGTACTCGTCGGCGGCGCTTTCGGCCAGCGAATCGAGCGCACCACGCCCCCGCGCCAGCAACGTCCCCGCATCGGCCCGCCCACCGGCCCGCCGCACCTCCTCCTCGACAGCGCGCACCAACAGCCGCTCCGCTTCAGCCCGATGGCCGTCCCGCATCTGCATTCCCCCTCCGGGATACTCCGTTCGGAATGCAAGTGTCCTGCGTACGACGGCGGAACGCGAGGGAATGGGGGCTTGTACGGGGAACGGGTGACGGGTGGGCGGGTCGATCGACGGCAGCACGGCCTTCGTCCGAGGTCTTGGAAAACGCCTCGCAGGAAAGGGAGTCCAGATGCCGCCTGGTATGGGGTACTCGTCGTGCCGCCGACACCGTGAACGCGCAAAACGCCTGGCCCGCGGCTCTCAGGTCTCTCTGATGATCACGCGGCTGCCGCAGAGCTTCGACCAGTCATCGCGGTCGGAGGTCAGCACGACGACGGGGGCCGGGGCGCGAAGGGCGAGTGCGGCGACTAGCGCGTCGATGGCGTACTTGTGCCCGTGCAGGCCGCCGGCGTCCCGGAGCAGAGCTACCGCGGTCAGGGAGTCCTCCTGGCTGACCGGTTCCACCCGGAGCCGGGAGAGGATCCAGTTCAACCGTGCGAGATCAGTCTTCCCGTGCGCCGCTTCGACGATGGTCAAGGCGGAGACGAGGACATTGACTCCGGCCTGCCGGGAGGCTTCGATGCGAGCCGCCATCTTGCGGTCGTTCCGAAGCAGGAGGGACAGAGCTTCGGAGTCGAGGATCAGGGAGCGCGCGTGTTGCTCATTCACGCAGCGTCGCGCCCGCTGCCCTGGAAACGTCCCTCACCGAACAGCTCGCGACGGGCTTCTTCGACTTCCTGCTCCGTCAGCGCGCCATGATCAGCCTCGTGTGAGGCGACGATCTCGGCGAGGCCGTCCATGGCGAGCTGGTGGCGTACTGCTTCCGCGACATAGCTGGAAACACCGCGGCGTCCGGTTCGCGAGCGCAGCTCACTGATGAGGTCGGCGGGCATGGACACGGAGATGTTCTCAGTGCCTCCGGCGCGAGGTGGCGTCATGGCCACTAGTGTACGACAAGAACTATTACAAAGGGGTGGCGTGTGTGGTGACTACACGCGCGATGTCACGTCCGGCCAGCTCGATCCGGACGGCCCGGGAGCCCCGGAAGAATGCTGGTGCTGCCGTCGTAGGCGAACGTCGGCTGTCAGATGGTCCCGAGGTCCACGGCGACGGAGAAGGGCGCGTCAGCCTTGATCGCGCCGGTGAACATCTCCCCGTCCCGGTAGATCTTGCTGGCCGGGTCGAGCACGTAGGTGTAGACGATGGGGACACCGGTGACGGCCTGCTCGATGCGCCAGTAGAAGGGGATGCCGGCCTTGGCGTACTGGTCCACCTTCACGATCCGGTCGGTGGTCTCCGAGCCCGGCGACACGACCTCCGCGACCAGCAGCACATGCTCCGGGCGGGTGGGCGCGAGGTCGATGGTCTCCGCCCGGTAGACGACGACGTCCGGGCGCCGGTTGGTGAGCGGAACGTCCTGCAGGCGGACGTCGAAGTCCGTGTCGGCGTTCCAGTCCGGGCCTGCGGCGGCGTCCAGGGCATTGGCCAGGATTCGGGCCAGGCGATTGTGCCGCTTGGAGGCGCTCGGGCTCGCGACGACCGTTCCGTCCACGATCTCGATGCCGGCGCACTGCTCCTGGGACCAGGAGTCGTACTGCTCCGCGCTGATCCGGGTGTGCATCTACGCGGGCGCCACCATCTCGGCGGTCATGGTGTGCCTCCTTCGAGGTGCTTCCGCAGGTCCGGCTCTGCTGGGCTCAGCCTACTGTCCTGCGGCCCCGAGGCGCCCGCCTTCGGATGGGGATGATCTTCGGTGTGGTGCATTGCGGTGTGGTGCGGTCCGGCCGGGTGGGGCCGGGGCCGTGTGGTCTCTGCGACGGGGCTGGGCCCTGTGAGAGGCTGGGCCGCATGAACCGGCTGGCTGGTGTGACCTCGCCTTATCTGCTGCAGCACGCTGACAATCCGGTCGACTGGGGGCCCTGGTCGCCGGAGGCGTTCGAGGAAGCCAGAAGGCGGAACGTTCCCGTGCTGCTCAGCGTCGGGTACTGGTCCTGCCACTGGTGCCAGTGAACTCACTGATCCAGTAGTCGACAGTGCTTACACGTCTCTGATGATCAGCGCTTCCCGCAGAGCTTCGACCAGTCGTCACGGTCGGAGGTCAAAACGATCACGGGGGCCGGGACGCGGAGCGCAAGCGCGGCGACGAGGGCGTCGATCGCGTACTTGTGCCCATGTAGCCCGCCTGCGTCCCGAAGCAGCGCCCCGGCGCTCAGAGAGTCTTTCTGGCTGACCGGTTCCACCAGCAGCCGGGAGAGTACCCACTCTAATCGCGCCAGATCGATCTTCTCGTGTGCTGCTTCAACGATCGTCAGCGCCGACACGAGGACGGGTACTCCGGCCTGACGGGATGCCTCGATGCGAGCTGCCATACCGCGGTCGTTGCGCAGGAGCAGAGAGAGCGCCTCTGAGTCGAGCACCAGCGAGCGGTCTGGCTGCTCCGTCACGCGGCGCCTCGTTCGGAGCTCTCGTCTCCGAACAGCTCGCGTCGAGCGGTTTCGATCTCCTGCTCGGTGAGCGCGCCGTGCTCCTCTTCATGGGCCGCGACGATCTCGACGAGTCTGTCCATGGTGAGCTGATGCCTGACAGCCTCTGTGATGTAGCTGGACAGCCCTCGGCGACCGGTTCGAGAGCTCAGCTCGCTGACCAGCTCGACGGGCATGGACACCGAGATGTTCTCGGTGGTCCCGGCTCGGCTCGACTTCGTGTGCGCAGTGTAGGACAAGTTCTATTACACCGAGACGGCGTCGTCGTTCCTTGGCGAGCTGATCGACGGCCGGTGCTGCACTCATCCCGCATCAGCTTCTGTGACTTGGGAAGAGACCCCTTGCAGGAAGACCCCACCGATGCGTTCACTCGTCACTACCCGACAGGACTCAATTAATCCTCCAGCCCTGAAAAATTTACAAATATGCTTTTTCTAGATAAAAGTTAGGAAATTAAGACAAAAGGCATTTTTGGATCTGAGTCATCTTGCCACGTCGAGTTCGACCGTGATGTTCTCTTTTTGATTATGAAAATTCGAAATTGATCAATTTAGATTTTCAGGTGACGTTTGCTTACAAAGTCCGATACGGTTTTGGGATGACCATCGATAGCGGACTTCCTCGGAATGCGCCCGCACCACGTCTCGTTCAAGTCACTCCGGAGATGTCGGAGATCCTTCTATCCCGAGCGGTGGTCAATCGTCGCTTGGACTGGGGGCAAGTGGATTTCTTGGCGGATTCAATTCTCCGAGGGGAGTGGCAGTTAACGCATCAAGGGATTGCACTCGACGGACCTCTTGAGACGGGGTCACTCCTCGATGGCCAGCACCGCTTGAATGCCGTCATCAAGGCCGGTATCCCAGTGTGGATTTATGTTTTCGAAGGGCTTCCGAGAACTGCGTTTCCTGTCCTTGACACAGGCAAGCGTCGAAGTGGCGTGGATGCGCTTTTTTCCACTGGCGAGAAGTATCTTCCCGTTCTTTACTCCACAATTCGTCACGTTCTTCTGTTCAAGAATATGCCGGACTCCTCATGGAGTGGCAATGGGGCCCGAATCGCGAATGGTCGGATTCTTGCGGCATATAACGAAGACAGTGACATGTACCGAGAAGCTGTGGCGATGGGCCGCGAGATCTCTAGGCATGTATTTGCGAGCCCGACTGGGGTGGCAGTGGGGTATTTCGTCACAACCGAGGCGGCTCCTGCAGTGAAGGCAGATAGTTGGACCGAGGGGCTGACCTCAGGTGCAAACCTTGAGGTTGGAGATCCGCGGCTCGCTCTGACCAAGGTCCCTCATGTGAAGAGAAGGGCGGCCAGGCGTCGGTATACCATGCGTGAACAAGTGGCTATTTACATTAAGGCATGGAATGCCTGGGTTCAGGAAGACAAGGTCGAGAAGCTAGGCTTTAAAAAAACAGAGAACATGCCGATTCCAGTAGAGGAGAAGTTTTGACCGGTGATTCGATAGAGTGAATGCTAAGAGAAGTTGGCACCGCTACGAATTAGCGCATCCCCTGACTCGTTCATCACGACCACGGGCCTGTCCAGAGACTTGGCCATGCGCTCAATGAAATCGCGCGACAAGAATACGCTACTGTCTTCCGGATGGCGTGCGGTAATACTTACCTCGGTATTTTCCCATGAGGCGTTGATAACCTGCCATCCAATTTTAGAAAATGATGTCACGATGAATTCGTCTTGGCTGATTCGTCGACTGCGCGATAGTTTTTCTTCGGCCTGATTTACCTTCCCTTCCAGACTTGTCCTGCGATATTCTTGTTTTCGAACCAACAAAAGAATCTCTTCGAGCATCTCCGCCTCTGACCGTTCGATTGGATTTCGTGCACCTTCTGGCAGGGATGCTCTTCGGGCTTCTTGAAGCATCCTTCCCAGTTCGGGCCAACTCCGCACGAATGCTCGTTCCAGGCGATCTTCGACCACCAGTCGTCTTACTGACGCCTTGTTCATATCGCTAATCAGCTTTCGGACGTCGTCCCGATTTTCGCCTACGGTGGCCTGAAACTTGGAGAGTGGGCCGGTTAGGTCTGCAATCTTCATGCCAATGAGGAATGGGGCGACATGGGCAATTTCGAATTTCTTGGCAAGTGATCCTGCCTCGAAATTGATCCACGTCGATGCTTGGTTCTCCGGGGTCACGCAGATAATTCCGAAGTCTGTCGCGGCAAGTTCATGAGTAATTTCATCGATCCCTCTCCCTCCTTTGGCAATGTCTTGACTCGAAACCCATGGATCAAGCTCTTGGATGACATCCGGAAGCCAGCACTTGAGAGCCTCGGCAACTTGCCTGGAGCGCTCTCCGGACCAACTCAGGAATACCTTCATAAAGGGTTCGCCTCCCCGTGTATTCGTTGCCGACTGCCTAAATTCTCGTTAGGGTCGGCTCAACTTCAACAGTTCTTCTTGCTCGGCTTTCAGAGCGATGTACGAATCGCGCACGTACGACAGAAAATCGCTTCCCGGGTGACGGATCAGCGTCGAATCGTTAACAGAGGCGGTGCCCCAGTCTGCCAATAGGGCATCGTAGGTTGCTGCATGGGCGCAGAAGTCAAGCACTACCGTCGGCATCTCCCTTTCGATGATGAGATCTCCGCGCGCGGTGACGATTTCTCTTATCTGTTGGGCCCTTGGGGCAAAGACAGTCTCGACCCACACGTGCCATCGCATCGACACCGAATCCGTCAGCGAAACCTCAGGTGATACTCCACGATCAGTTGGAAAGTATGCTCTCCGATATTCGCTCCATGCCCGTTCGTTGGTCTCCACCAAAACGAGAAGCGGGCCGTAGAGTTCTCTTAGCTGGCTGCTTACCCAGTTGATCCGTTCCTTCCTGAGGGATCTACGAACTTCACCTCGATGATTCAGCCAGTACGCCATGATTGCGACTACGATACCGGTTCCTGCTGTCACGATTGATGCAACCATTTGCTCCTCCATGGTGGTGTGTGAGGATATCCAAATAAGGTCGACGCTAAACCTTCGTAGTAATAATATTATAGTAATTCATCTCCGGGCTTCGGATCGGTAGGGTGGCGGACCAGGGTGGTAGTGAATCGATCCTCGGTGGCTGCCAAACATTGAAACGGCCTCAATTTTCGTTGCCGGAGGCTCGCGCGGCCGTATGGTGATAAATCCACGCCACGAAATTCCCTGATTATCCACCCAACCATATGCAGGAGCTGGACTGCTGCCGAGGGCTGCGTTTTCGTAGACCGGCGGCGGGTGATCAGATATTGGTGGGCAGGGCATCTACTGTCCGCATTGATGACCGCAGTCCTGGTCTCGCTCCGTTGAATCTCGAAACTGCCGACGCCGGGGCGGGCCCGTGTGGGCGAGCCGTTCACCTCTGTGTGATTGCACCCGTCGCGGCAGTGGAGGACACCGCCGCGCAGCTCGTCGTCCGGCTGAATCGACCTGCACCTGAACGTACTGCCCTGTGCAGAGGGCGGACTCGCTGGAGTGGGGGGCCTGGACCGAGAAGGAGCTCCGTGCCCCTTCTGCCGAAGCTGGCTGATGTTGGGGCAGCCGCTCTGGGCTGGCCGACCCAGAGCGTGCGACGATGCCTGTATGAACCGACTGGCTGATTCCCAGTCGCCCTATCTCCTCCAGCACGCCTCCAATCCTGTGGACTGGTGGCCATGGGGAGAGGAGGCGATGCAAGAGGCCAAGCGGCGCGACGTTCCCATCCTTCTCTCGGTGGGTTATTCGTCGTGCCACTTAGCCTGATGATCACTGGTGCCACGTCATGGCCCACGAGTCCTTCGAGGACGAACCGACCGCCGCCTATCTCAATGAGCACTTCGTGCCGGTCAAGGTCGACCGCGAGGAGCGGCCGGACATCGACGCCGTCTATATGGAGGCCGTCCAGGCCGCCACCGGGCAGGGCGGCTGGCCCATGACCGTGTTTCTCAATGCCGATGCCCAGCCCTTCTACTTCGGTACGTACTTCCCGCCCGAGCCCCGGCACGGCATGCCGTCCTTCCGGCAGGTGCTCGAAGGGGTCACCGGGGCCTGGACCGGCCGGCGCGGTGAGGTGGACGAGGTGGCCGCCAAGGTCGTGGAGGATCTGGCGGGGCGTTCCCTCGCCCAGGACGGCGCCGGGCCGCCCGGTGCGGAGGAGCTCGGGCGGGCGCTGCTCGCGCTGACGCGGGAGTACGACGCCAGGAACGCCGGGTTCGGGGGTGCGCCCAAGTTCCCGCCGTCCATGGCCGTCGAGTTCCTGCTGCGCCACCATGCCCGTACCGGCTCCGACGGGGCCCTCCAGATGGCCGCCGACACCTGTGAGGCGATGGCGCGCGGCGGGATGTACGACCAGCTCGGCGGCGGGTTCGCGCGGTACTCGGTGGACCGGGAGTGGCGGGTGCCCCACTTCGAGAAGATGCTGTACGACAACGCCCTGCTCTGCCGGGTCTACACGCACCTGTGGCGGGCCACCGGATCGGAGCTGGCTCGCCGGGTGGCCCTGGAGACCGCCGACTTCATCGCGACCGAACTGCGCACCCCCGAGGGCGGGTTCGCCTCCGCGCTGGACGCCGACAGTGAGGATGCGGACGGCCGGCACGTCGAGGGTGCCTACTACGTCTGGACCCCGGCGCAGCTGCGCGAGGTGCTGGGCGAGCAGGACGGTGAGCGGGCCGCGCTGCTGTACGGGGTGACCGAGGAGGGGACGTTCGAGGAGGGAGCCTCCGTTCTGCAGTTGCCGGGTGACGACGTCCCCGCCGGGCTGCGTGAGCGGCTGCTCGCCGCGCGGAGCCTGCGGCCCCGGCCCGGCCGGGACGACAAGGTCGTCGCGGCGTGGAACGGTCTGGCCGTCGCGGCACTCGCCGAGGCCGGTGCCTGTTTCGAGCGGCCCGATCTGGTCGAGCGCGCCACCGAGGCCGCCGATCTGCTGGTGCGGCTGCACATGGACGACGGCGCCCGGCTCACTCGTACCTCCAGGGACGGCCGGGCCGGTGCCAACTCCGGTGTCCTGGAGGACTATGCGGATGTCGCCGAGGGGTTCCTCGCGCTGGCCGGGGTCACGGGCGAGGGGGTCTGGCTGGAGTTCGCCGGGTTCCTGCTCGATCTCGTACTCGACCGCTTCACCGGTGCGGACGGCACGCTCTACGACACCGCGCACGACGCCGAGCCGCTGATCCGCCGCCCCCAGGACCCGACGGACACCGCGACCCCCTCGGGGTGGACCGCCGCCGCGGGGGCGTTGCTCTCGTACGCGGCGCACACCGGCTCCGAGGCGCACCGCACCGCCGCCGAACGGGCGCTCGGTGTGGTGAAGGCGCTCGGCCCGCGGGCACCCCGCTTCATCGGCTGGGGGCTCGCGGTGGCGGAGGCGGCACTCGACGGGCCGCGTGAGGTGGCGGTGGTCGGGCCCGCGGGTGACGCCGGGACGGCGGCCCTGCACCGCACCGCGCTGCTCGCTACGGCGCCGGGGGCGGTGGTCGCGGTGGGGGAGAGCGGCAGCGAGGAGTTCCCGCTGCTGGTGGACCGGCCGCTGATCGACGGGCGGGCCGCCGCGTATGTCTGCCGGAACTTCACCTGCAGTGCGCCGACGCCCGATCCGGCGGTACTGGCCGGGCAGTTGGGCGGGGTGCGGGACGACGACGCGTAGTCACTGCTGTGGCCGGGGTCCGTACCGCGTAGAGGTACGGGCCCCGGCCACAGCCGTATGTGGTGCGGGCCGTCAGTAGGCGACCAGGGAGATCGCCACGTACTGCGTGATGAAGGCGGCCAGGGTCAGCGAGTGGAACACCTCGTGGAAGCCGAACCAGCGCGGTGACGGGTTGGGGCGCTTGAGCGCGTAGATCACACCGCCCGCGCTGTAGAGCAGCCCGCCGACGATGACACAGACGAGGACGGCCACCCCGCCCGCCCGCATGAAGTCGGGCAGGAAGAAGACCGCGGCCCAGCCCATCGCGATGTAGCAGGGCGTGTAGAGCCAGCGAGGCGCGCCGACCCAGAAGACCCGGAAGGCGATGCCCGCCAGGGCCGCTCCCCAGACCGCCCAGAGCAGCGGCGCCGCCGTCGACCCGGGCAGCAGGAGCAGCGTCAGGGGTGTGTAGGTGCCCGCGATGATCAGGAAGATGTTCGCGTGGTCGAGCCTGCGCAGTACGGCCTCACCCCTGCGGCCCCAGGTGCCGCGGTGGTACACGGCGCTCACCCCGAAGAGCATGCAGGCCGTGAGGATGTAGATCGCGCAGGCGATACGGGCCCGGGTGGAGTCGGCGAGAGCCACGAGCGCGAGTCCCGCGACGATCACGGCCGGGAACATCCCGGCGTGCAGCCAGCCGCGCAGCCGCGGTTTCACCAGGGCCGGGCGGGGCGCGGTCGCTTCTGGGGCGGCGGAAGTCATATGTCGATGCTACCTACGTATCGATGGCTACCTACGTATCCGTAGGTTTCCGGTCTCCGGTCGCATCCGTGGCTTTCCGGTCTCCGGTGCGGCCCGGCCCTTTTCGGCGCCAGGCCGGCGAGTGGTGATGCTCACGTGAGAGGCCCCCTGGACAGATGGGCGGAAGACGCGGATCATCAGATGAGTGCGAGCGGCACCGGATGAGCGGCTACGAAGCATCCGGGCCGTTGCCCCCAAGGGGCAGATCAACCCTCAACCCCTCAAAACGTGCATTGGAGCAATCGTGGCGCGCGACATCGCGGCTCCCGCTGTCCTTCCGACCGCTGTCCTCCCGACCCGGCACCAGGAACTGATCTCGTGGGTCAACGAGATCGCCGAGCTGACCCAACCGGACAGTGTGGTCTGGTGTGACGGTTCCGAGGCTGAGTACGAGCGCCTGTGCGGTGAGCTCGTTGCCAAGGGCACCTTCCGGAAACTCGACCCGATCAAGCGCCCGAACTCCTACTACGCCGCGTCCGACCCGTCGGACGTCGCACGCGTCGAGGACCGTACGTTCATCTGCTCCGCCAAGGAGGAGGACGCCGGCCCGACGAACCACTGGAAGGCCCCGGCGGAGATGCGCGAGATCTTCTCCGGGTCGGGCGGTCAGGGCGGAGTGTTCCGCGGCTCGATGCGCGGCCGCACGATGTACGTCGTCCCGTTCTGCATGGGCCCGGTCGGCTCGCCGCTCTCCGCGATCGGCGTGGAGATCACCGACTCCGCGTATGTCGCGGTCTCGATGCGCACGATGACGCGCATGGGCCAGGAGGTCCTGGACGAGCTGGGATCCGACGGCTTCTTCGTGAAGGCCGTCCACACCCTCGGCGCCCCGCTCGCCGATGGCGAGGCCGACGTCCCGTGGCCGTGCAACTCCACCAAGTACATCTCGCACTTCCCCGAGGACCGGGAGATCTGGTCGTACGGCTCCGGCTACGGCGGCAACGCCCTGCTGGGCAAGAAGTGCTACGCGCTGCGCATCGCATCGGTAATGGCGCGGGACGAGGGCTGGCTGGCCGAGCACATGCTCGTACTGAAGCTGACGCCGCCGCGCGGTGAGTCCAAGTATGTGGCCGCGGCGTTCCCCTCGGCCTGCGGCAAGACCAACCTGGCGATGCTGGAGCCGACCATCTCCGGCTGGACCGTGGAGACCATCGGGGACGACATCGCCTGGATGCGCTTCGGTGAGGACGGCCGGCTCTACGCGATCAACCCGGAGGCCGGATTCTTCGGTGTCGCGCCCGGCACGGGGGAGCGGACCAACGCCAACGCGATGAAGACCCTGTGGGGCAACTCCGTCTTCACCAACGTCGCGCTGACCGACGACGGCGACGTCTGGTGGGAGGGCATGACCGAGGAGACGCCCGCCCACCTCACGGACTGGAAGGGCAACGACTGGACCCCCGAGTCCGGCACCCCCGCCGCCCACCCCAATGCCCGCTTCACCACCCCGGCCGGGCAGTGCCCGATCATCGCCCCGGAGTGGGAGGACCCGAAGGGCGTGCCGATCTCGGCGATCCTCTTCGGTGGCCGCCGCGCCTCCGCCGTACCGCTGGTCACCGAGTCCTTCGACTGGAACCACGGGGTCTTCCTCGGTGCGAACGTCGCGTCCGAGAAGACCGCCGCAGCCGAGGGCAAGGTCGGTGAGCTGCGCCGCGACCCGTTCGCCATGCTGCCGTTCTGCGGGTACAACATGGGCGACTACATGGGGCACTGGGTCAAGGTCGGCCGCGACGCCGCGCGGGAAGGAGACCCGGCGAAGCTGCCGAAGATCTACTACGTCAACTGGTTCCGCAAGAACGACGCGGGCAAGTTCGTCTGGCCCGGATTCGGTGAGAACAGCCGGGTCCTGAAGTGGATCGTCGAGCGCCTGGAGGGCAGGGGCGAGGGCGTCGAGACCCCCATCGGCGTGCTGCCGGCCAAGGGTGCGCTCGACACCAGCGGTCTGGATGTCTCGGAGGCCGACATGGACTTCCTGCTCACGGTCGACAAGGAGGTCTGGCGCGAGGAGGCGGCCCTGATCCCCGAGCACCTCAACACCTTCGGCGACCACGCGCCGCAAGAGCTGTGGGACGAGTACCGGTCGCTGGTGAAGCGCCTGGGCTGAGCCCTTCCCCGGATCTCCCGGATCCCTTCGGCTCCCCGCGGAGCCGTCCGAAAGCCGCGCGGCGGGTCCACCCGACATCCGCCCTGACCTGTGGGGTCATCCCGGCCCGCCGCGTACGGCCCGGGCCCCGGGACCCGGTCTGGGTTGGGGGGCCGGGGTTTTGGGAGGGGGGGGGGTCCGGGGTGGGCTGTGGGGGGGGCGGGGGTGGTGTTGGGCG
>NZ_JBHYWP010000008.1:14524-70427 GCF_042751845.1 Streptomyces sp. NPDC059398
GACTCGGGGGCGCGCCCCGCACGCGGGACCTCATCGGCCCGTGCGACCGGCCCCGCCGGTGTGGGCGCCCCCCACCCCCCGCCCCCCCCCCCCCCCCCCCGCTCGCGGGGGTGCGCCACCCCCCGCGAGCGCGCCCCCCCCCCCGACAAATTAGCTCTGCCCCGGGGGCCCGGGTTTTTCGTAGGTGCGGTGTGCCGGTGTGCGCTGTGGGCGGTGCGCGGTAGGTGATGCGCGGGGAGGTTGGGTGGCGCCCGGTCCGCGCGCCTCCGCGGCCCGCGAACCGGGGCCGGTCAGTGGGCGCCGGCGAGTGGCCGGGCCGCCAGGTGGGCGTCCATCCGCTCCGCGGAGAGGATCGCCGCCGCGGTGTCCGCGCGTGAGGCCGCCACCAGCAGGGCGCGGCCCGCCAGATGGTGGGCGCGTGCGTGCAGGGCGGCGGGGGAGGCGTTGCTGAGGCCCGCGTGCCGGGTCGGCGGGGTGCCGCGCAACCTGGCCACCTGCTCGGCGATACGGTCCCCCTCGGCCGTCAGGCCCAGCTCGTCCGTCACCGCGAGGAGCGCGGCCAGATGACCGGCGAGCTGGAGGTCCAGCTCCTCGTCACGGCTGCGGTGGGGGTAACCGGTGGCTGCGGACTCCTCGGCCACCGTGTGGACCGACTTGGTGCGGATCGGTTCGTACATGGGATGGCCTCCTCCTCGCGGGCAGGACTCCATCCTAGCGTCCTATATTAGATTCTGTCTAAAGTTGAGCCGAGTCGTGAACCGTGCCGGCTCGCGTCATCGCTGCGCGTAGCCGTCCAGGAAGCTCCCGATCCGGGTCACCGCGTCCTCCAGCTCCTTCGCCGGGGGCAGCGTCACGATCCGGAAGTGGTCGGGCTCCGGCCAGTTGAACCCGGTGCCGTGCACCACCATGATCTTCTCGGCGCGCAGCAGATCGAGGACCATCTGCCGGTCGTCCTTCACCTTGTAGACCTTCGGGTCCAGGCGCGGGAAGAGATACAGCGCGCCCTTGGGCTTCACACAGGTCACCCCGGGGATCTGCGTCAGCAGCTCGTACGCGGTGTCGCGCTGCTCCAGGATGCGGCCGCCCGGCAGCACCAGGTCCTGGATCGACTGCCGCCCGCCGAGCGCCGTGGCCACCGCGTGCTGCGAGGGCATGTTGGCGCAGAGCCGCATGTTCGCCAGGATCGTCAGGCCCTCGATGTACGAGGAGGCGTGCCCCTTCGGTCCGCACACCGCCATCCAGCCGGAGCGGAACCCGGCCACCCGGTAGTTCTTGGAGAGGCCGTTGAAGGTCAGGACCATCAGATCGGGGGCGATGGCCGCCGTGGGGGTGTGGGTGGCGCCGTCGTAGAGGATCCGGTCGTAGATCTCGTCCGAGCAGATGGTCAGGGAGTGGCGGCGGGCGATGTCCGCGATGCCGCGCAGCAGCTCGTCGTCGTAGACCGCGCCCGTCGGGTTGTTCGGGTTGATGATCACGATCGCCTTGGTGCGGTCGGTGACCTTCCGCTCGATGTCGGCGAGGTCCGGCATCCAGTCGGCCTGCTCGTCGCAGCGGTAGTGCACGGCCGTGCCGCCCGCCAGGGAGACCGAGGCCGTCCACAGCGGATAGTCCGGGGCCGGTACGAGCACCTCGTCGCCGTCGTCGAGCAGCGCCTGCATCGACATCTGGATCAGCTCGGACACCCCGTTGCCGAGGTAGATGTCCTCGACGCCCAGCTCGATGCCCTTGGTCTGGTAGTGCTGCATCACGGCCCGGCGCGCGGACAGCAGCCCCTTGGCGTCGCCGTAGCCGTGCGCGCCGCCGAGGTTGCGGAGCATGTCCTCCAGGATTTCCGGCGGGCACTCGAAACCGAAGGCGGCCGGGTTGCCGGTGTTGAGCTTGAGGATGCGGTGACCTGCTGCCTCCAGCCGCATTGCCTCGTCGAGAACCGGGCCCCGGATCTCGTAACAGACGTTGGCGAGCTTCGTTGACTGGATCACCTGCATGTCCGCAACCCTACGGTGACATAACGGCGACGGCCTGGTGTTTTCGCCCACAGGGGGGGAGGGCGGGCCCCGGCGGGTCTGCGCCGGGGCCCGGCCCTCAGGCCCTGGCGGGTGTGCGCCGGACCGAGCGGCCCGCGAGCACGTCGGTGCGCCTGCCGTCCTCGATGACCGGGCGGCCGTCGATCAGCACATGCGGGATACCGGTCGGCAGGGTGCGCGGGGCCTCGAACGTGGAGCCCGCCGCGACCGTCTCCGGATCGAAGAGGACCAGATCGGCGCGGTACCCCTCGCGGACCAGGCCCCGGTCCGCCAGCCGCAGCCGGGCCGCCGGGCGCGAGGTGAGATGCGCCACGCACTCCTCCAGGGACAGCACGCCCAGCTCCCGTACGTACCGGCCGAGGTACTCGGGGAAGGTGCCGTACGCCCGGGGGTGCGGCTTGTCGCCCTGGAGGATTCCGTCGCTGCCGCCGGTGTGCACCCGGTGGCGCATGATCTGCCGGACGTTCTCCTCGTGGCCGACGTGCTGGAGGATCGTCGAGCCGAGCCGGTCCTCGATCAGCAGCCGCCGCGCCGTCACCCACGGCTCCTCGCCGCGCTCGCGCGCACTGGCCGCGACGGACCGCCCGACATGGTCGCGCAGCGCCGGGTCGGACACCCCGGAGATCTCGATGGCGTCCCACTCGATGGGCACTCCGTGACATCCGTCGGCGCCCTCGACCTCCATGACCTGGCGGATCTTCCGGGACGTCTCCTCGTCCCGCAGCCGCCCCAGGATCGCGTCGGGGCCGCCCTCGCTCGCCCAGCTGGGGAGCATGGCGACGAGCGTCGTACAGCCAGGGGTGTACGGGTAGGTGTCGAGGGAGATGTCGGCGCCGCCGTCCAGCGCCTCGTCGAGGAGGGCGAGCAGTTCGGGCGCCTTCCCCTTGTTCACACCGAAGTTCATGGTGGCGTGGGCGAGGTGGAGCGCGCAGCCGGCGGCCCGGGTGAGGCCGACCATCTCCTGGTACGCCCGGAGCGCGCCGGCGCCGTAACTGCGGTGGTGGGGGCAGTAGTAGCCGCCGTAGGAGGCCACCACCCGGCACAGCTCGGTGAGTTCGGCGTCGTCCGCGTACATGCCCGGGGTGTAGGTGAGCCCCGACGACATCCCGACGGCGCCCTGCTCCATGCCCTCGGCCACCAGCTGCTTCATCCGCTCGGTCTCGGCCGGGGTGGTGGGCCGGTCGTCCCAGCCCATCGCGTACATCCGCAGGGTTCCCTGCGGGATCAGATACGCGGCGTTGACCGCGATGCCCCGGTCGAGCCGGTCCAGATAGCCGCCGACGGTGTGCCAGTCGAAGTCGATGTCCGAACCGTCGCCGTTCCACCCGGTGATGGCCCGGCGGACCTCGGCGCGGGTGCGGTCGTCGACCGGTGCGTACGAGAGCCCGTCCTGGCCGAGCACCTCAAGCGTCACCCCCTGCGCGGCCTTCGCCTCGTGGCCGGGGTCGCGCAGCAGCGCCAGGTCCGAGTGGGCGTGCATGTCGATGAAGCCGGGCGACAGGGCGAGCCCGTGCGCCTCGATGACCCTTGCCGCACCCGGCCGCGGGCCGGACCCCTCACGGACGATGGAGGTGATGCGCCCGCTGTCGACGGCGACGTCGGCGCGGTACGGGGCACCGCCGGTTCCGTCCACGACCCGGACGTCGCGGATGACGAGATCCATGGTTCCTGCTCCCTTGCCCTGTGTTGCTGTGCTGTGCCGCCGGTCCCCCTTCCGGTCCGCTCAGAAGTACGTACGGATGTAGTCCGTCACCGTGCCGTCCGCCTCGACGAGCGGGATCAGCTGCCACTTGTCGAAGGAGGTGCAGGGGTGCGAGAGCCCGAGGCCGACCCAGTCGCCGACGTCGAGACGGGCCTCGTCGGCGGTACGCAGCCAGCCGTGCTGGTCGGAGAGGCCGGTGAGCGTGATGCCGGTGGCGGGGCGTACCTCGCCGGTGCGCGCGTCGCGTACGGCCTGCGCCTGCGGCAGGTCGAGGTCGTACGCCGCGTCCCGCTTGCCCGCGTTGACGAACGCCTGCTCACCGGTGGGGCGTGAGACGACCTGCGCCCAGAGCCGGAAGGCCGGCTGGAGCGCGCCCTCGGACGGCACCCGGTTGAAGGGCGTCAGATGCTTGTAGTGGCCGTCGTCGTGGGAGACATAGGCGCCGGAGCGCAGCAGCTTCAGTACGGGGGCGGAGAGCGCGGGCACCTCGGCGAAGACGTCGGCCACCGCGTCGAACCAGGCGCTGCCGCCTGCGCTCAGCACGATCTCGTCCAGGCCCGCGAAGCGGCCGGCCCGGTCGAAGTCGGCGGCCAGCGCGACCAGTCGGCGCAGCCAGGCACGTACCTTTTCGCCGTCGGCCTCGGGCACCTCGCCCTCGTAACCGGCGACGCCGACCAGCCGCAGCGTGTCCGTGGCGGACACCGCGTCGGCGACCGCCGCGCACTGGGCCTCGGTCCGCACGCCGGTGCGCGCGCCGTCGCCCGCGCCCAGTTCGACGACCACGTCGAGCGGGCGGGCGGCGCCGCGGAGCGCCTCGTCCATCAGCTCGACACCGCGTACGGAGTCGACGTAGCAGATGAAGCGGAAGCCGGGGTCGGCGGCGAGTTCGGCGGCGATCCAGCGCAGCGCCGGGGCGTCCACGATCTCGTTGGCGACGAAGATCCGCTGCACCCCGAAGGCGCGGGCGACCCGGACCTGGTGCGGTACGGCGAGGGTGATGCCCCAGGCGCCGTGCTCGGTCTGCCGGTCGAAGAGCTGGGGGGCCATCGACGTCTTGCCGTGCGGGGCGAAGGCGAGACCGTGCTGGGTGGAGTAGGTCTCCATGAGGGCGAGGTTGTGCTCGACCGACTCGGCCGAGAGCGCGAGCACGGGGGTGGTGAACCCGTCGGTGAAGAGGTTCCGGCGCTCGGCCGCCAGGGCGGCGAGGGTCAGCCCCGTGGCGTCGGGCGGCAGCCCCTTGAAGCGGTGGTCGACCACTTCAGCGCCGATGGTCTCGCGTGCGTCCGCCGCGTCCGCCGTACCTGCCGCGCCCGCCATGGAACCTCCCAGAGAGTGTGCGTTGCATCATGTGCAACGCTCATTGCGCATATCGCTCACCGCTGTCTAACATCCGAGCCATCGCCGGGTCAACGGAGCCCCCGGCCGCCCAGCCCCGAGGAGCGAGAGCGATCGTGACCGCGCAGCACCCCCCAGCGCCCGCCGTGGACGTCGTCTGTCTCGGCGAGTCCATGGTCACGTTCCTGCCCTCACGGCCCGGCCGCCTCGCCGACGTGCCCTCCTTCGAACGGGGCATCGGCGGCGCCGAGTCCAATGTGGCGTGCGCGCTGGCTGCCGCCGGGCACTCCGCGCGCTGGATCAGCCGGGTCGGCGCCGACGGCTTCGGCGACCACCTGACCGGGGCCGTCGCCGCGTACGGGGTCGACACCTCGGCCGTCCAGCGCGATCCGGGCCGGCCCACGGGTATCTACTTCCGTACCGCCGACGACCGCGACGGCGACGACCACGAAGTCGTCTACTACCGGGCCGGATCCGCCGCCAGCGCGATGGCGCCCGGCGTGCTGGACGGCGCGGCGCTCCGGTCCGGGCGGGTGCTCCACCTCTCCGGGATCACCGCCGCGCTCTCGCCCGGCTGTCTCGCCCTGATGCGGGAACTCACCGCGCCCGCCCCGGGCCGTCCGCTGGTCTCCTTCGACGTCAACTTCCGGCCGGGGCTGTGGCGTGACGCGGACGGGGCGGGGCCGCGTGTGCTGCTCGACCTGGCGCGCGGAGCGGACCTGGTATTCGTCGGCGAGGACGAGGCGGCGGCCGCCTGGGGTGTGCGCGGCGCGTCCGCGATCCGGGCCGAACTGCCGGAGCCGGGGGTGCTGGTCGTGAAGCGGGGGGCGGCGGGGGCCACCGTCTTCGCGCGGACGCAGGACGCCCCGGCGGGCTCCTCGGCGGACGACACCGTCACCATCGTGCCCGCGCTGCGGGTCGATGTCGTGGCGCCGGTCGGCGCCGGTGACGCCTTCGCGGCCGGGTTCCTCTCCGGCACGCTGCGCGGCCTCCCGGTCCGGGACCGCGTACGGCACGGCCATCTGATGGCCGCGGCCGCCCTCACCGTCCACGGCGATCTGGCCGACCCGCCCTCCCGCGAGCAGGCCGACCGCCTCGCGGCTCTCGACGACACCGCCTGGGGGACACTTCGGATCGGGCCCGGCTGGACCGGGACCGCGTCCGGGGGGACTCCGCCTCGTACGACGGGAGCCGACGCGACCCGCGCCGACGGGGACGCCGACGGGCACACCGACCGGGACGCCGACGAGGAGGTACGTACGCCATGAGCCAGACCGTAGACCGCGCGCTCTCCATCCTGCCGCTGCTCGCCCGGGGCCCCGCCGACCTCGGCCAGGTCTCGGAGAGCCTCGGCGTCCACAAGTCGACCGCGCTGCGGCTGCTCCGTACCCTCCACGAGCACGGCCTCGTATACCGCCAGCAGGACCAGCGCTACCGCCTCGGCACCCGGCTCTTCGCGCTCGCCCAGGAAGCCGTGGAGAACCTCGACGTACGGGAGATCGCCCACCCCCATCTGGCCCGGCTCAACGAGGAGTGCGGGCACACCGTGCACCTCGCGGTGTACGAGGAGAACGAGGTCCTCTACATCGACAAGGTCGAGAGCCGCTACCCGGTCCGGATGTACTCGCGGATCGGCCGGCCCGTCGCGATCACCGTGGCGGCCGTCGCCAAACTGCTGCTCGCCGACCTCCCCGAGCCGGAGCGGCGCGCCGTCGCCGAACGGCTCGACTACCCCACCTACACGGCCCGTTCGACCCCGAACGCCGGCGCCTTCCTCAAGGAGCTGGCCACGGTGGGCGAACAGGGCTGGGCCACCGACCTCGGTGGCCACGAGGAGTCCATCAACTGCGTCGCAGCCCCCATCCGGGGCGTGGACGGCCGGGTCGTCGCCGCTATGTCGATGTCGGCGCCCAATGTGGTCGTGACCGCAGAGGAACTCCTCACTCTGCTCCCGCTGGTGCGCCGCACGGCCGACGCCATCAGCGGCGAGTACGCGGGCACGGCACCGCAGCCGAAGTCCGTCCCCCCGCACCACCCCCCGAAGGAAGCAAGGGCATGACCGAGAAGACCGCTCTCACCCCCGCCACCCACACCACGCCGCCCGCGAAGTTCTCGCACGGCGTCCGCAAGGGCAACATCCTCCAGGTCGCCGGCCAGGTCGGCTTCCTGCCGGCCGTCGAGGGCCAGGCGCCCACCCCGGCGGGCCCGTCCCTGCGCGAGCAGACCCTCCAGACCTTCGCCAACGTCAAGGCGATCCTGGAGGAGGGCGGCGCGACCTGGGACGACGTGATGATGATGCGCGTCTACCTCACGGACGTCGCGCACTTCGCCGAGCTGAACGAGATCTACAACGCGTACTTCGAGGAGCAGGGTCTGACCCAGCCCGCCGCGGCCCGTACGACCGTCTACGTCGGTCTGCCGCCCGGCCTGCTCATCGAGATCGACGCGCTCGCCGTACTCGGCTGACACCGCCCCACCCCGACCCGGCACGGCGCCCCTTCCCCCCTCCGGGGCGCCGTGCCGCGCTCCACCCTGCCCTGCCGCACCCTGTCGTACCCCGGCTCGCTGACACGGGCGCCCCCGCTTCTTGCCCGCACCCCCTCCCTGAAGTCCCCGAGGAAACAACGGAGTTCCCCCATGTACTTCGCCGCTGAGACCCCCGCAGCGCCACCCCACACCGGGGGGCTGCTCGCCATCGTCGGAGGCACCACCGGTCTGCTGACCGTCGCCGTCCTGGGCATCGCGCTCCTGCTCTTCCTGATCATCAAGGTCAGGCTGCAGCCGTTCGTCGCGCTGCTCGGTGTCTCCATAGCCGTCGGCCTCGGTGCCGGACTCTCCGTCACCGAACTCTTCGGCACGGTCCAGAAGTCGTCGTCCGTCTCGATGATCGAGTCGGGCATGGGCGGCATCCTCGGGCATATCGCGATCATCATCGGGCTCGGCACGATGCTCGGCTCGATCCTTGAGGTCTCGGGCGGCGCCGAGGTGCTGAGCTCCCGGCTGCTGAACCTCTTCGGCGAGAAGCGCGCCCCGCTCGCGATGGGGCTCACCGGGCTCATCTTCGGTATCCCGGTCTTCTTCGACGTCGGCATCTTCGTCCTCGCGCCGATCGTCTACGCCGCCGCCAAGCGGTCCGGCAAGTCCATCATCCTGTACGCGATGCCGCTGCTGGCGGGTCTGTCGATGACCCACGCGTTCCTGCCGCCGCACCCGGGACCTGTCGCCGCCGCCGCGCTCTTCCATGTCTCACTGGGCTGGATCATCGTGATCGGCGCCGCCTGTGGCATCCCCGCCGTGCTGGCCGCCTGGGTGTACGCGGCGTGGATCGGCAAGCGGCTCTTCGTCCCCGTACCGCAGGACATGGTCGAGGCCGCCGATGAGGCGAAGGCGGCGGTCGTCGCCGAGCAGCGGGCGCAGGGCGTCGAGGCGCAGGAGAAGCCGGTCCCGCTCGGCACGGTCCTCGCGATCATCGGCACCCCGCTGATCCTGATCCTGCTGGCGACGTTCTCCTCGATCGCGCTCGACCCCTCGACGCTCCGCTCGGTCCTGGAGTTCTTCGGTCACCCCTTCGTCGCCCTGACGATCGCGCTCTTCCTCTCGTACTACCTCCTCGGCATCCGCCGCGGCTGGTCGCGCAAGTCCCTGGAGGCGGTCTCGACCGCCTCGCTGAAGCCGGTGGGCAACATCCTGCTGGTGGTCGGCGCGGGCGGTATCTTCGGCGCGGTCCTCAGCGGCAGCGGCATCGCGGACGCGCTGGCCAAGACCTTCAATGACGTGGGCCTGCCGGTCATCGTGCTGGCCTATCTGATCTCGCTGGTGCTGCGGGTGGCCCAGGGCAGCGCGACGGTGGCGATCGTGACCACGGCGGGCATCGTCCTGCCCCTGGTCGACGGCCAGCACCTCTCGCAGCCCCACCTCGCCCTGGTCATCATGGCCATCTCGGCCGGCTCGATCTTCGCCTCGCACGTCAACGACGGCGGTTTCTGGATGGTCGCCAAGTACTTCGGCATCTCGGAACGCGACACACTGAAGTCCTGGACGGTCCTGGAGTCGGTCCTGTCGCTTGCGGGCTTCGTGGTCGCGGCGCTGCTCAGTCTGGTGATCTAGGCCGGTCCCCGGATGATGCGGGCCCGTCCCCGGACATCCGGGCGCCCCGGAAGCGATGCCGCTTCCGGGGCCCATCGGTGCCGGTGGGCCTGGTGTGGACGCTGCCGCCAGAAGTGACAGCAACTCTCAGCAGGACACCCAGACGTTGGTGGCGACGTTGGTGGGGTCCAGCCCGCGGTCGGTCCAGGCGACAACGCGATCCCACTTGTTGTTCCGGTAGTAGACGACGAAGGTGTTGCCGTGGGCGATCGCGTGCCCGTAGTAGTCATTGACTTCGTGGAAACCGCAGCCGATCACGTTCCAGATCGCGCCGCCAGGCCCCGAGCGTCCGCCCGACAGGGTGATGCACGCCCGTCCGTAGTCGCATTGATTGGACCAGTATCCTCCGCCGTCGGCTGCGGCCGGGCTCCCTGCGAGGACCACGGTGGCCCCCACGGCGGTGGCCAGGGTGGTGAACCAGGCGGTCATTCGGCTGATCGATCGCATGTCGGATCCCCCTTTTCCTGTTGTGGCCTGCGGTGCGAGGCCGGTCGGCGCTCCGCAGTGGATCAACACAGCACGTAGAGCTCGGTGATGACGTTGTTGGGGTCCAACTGGCGTCCGCTCCAGGCGGCAACGGTGTCCGACGTGTTGTCCCTGTAGTAGACGATGAAGGTGTTGCCGCTCGCGATGCCGCCGTCGTAGTAGTCGTTGATGCCGTGTGAGCCGCAGCCGTTCACGTTCCAGTACGAATTCGGAAGATGGCGCATCCCCGAAAGGTGGATGCACGCGTGCCCGTAATCACACCCGGTGTCCCAGTATCCTCCGCCGTCGGCGGCGGCCGGGCTTCCTGCGAGGACCACGGTGGCCCCCACGGCGGTGGCCAGGGTGGTGAACCAGGTGGTGAGTCGGCTGATCGATCGCATCTCGTATCCCCCGTCGTTCCGTCTTTTCCGTCTCCCCGTCTTCCGCACGACTGTGCCGAGCGGATGCCCTCGGGTGGCATGAGGGGCGCTCCCGCTTCTTGCGGCCCGTGGTCAGCGGGCCGGTCTTGCGCAGGGCGGTTCACTGCGGATTCTGCCGGATACCGCTGGGCCTGTGGGCCGGAACCCCGAAATCCCAACGCTCCGTGGAAAGCGGCCTGTTGCCGGGGTGCGGTCAGGAGCGGTAGGCGCGCTTCGACCGGCGGCTCATCTTCGTGTTCTGGAAGGCCACGCACTCCCAGCGCCCCTCGTGGCGGCGGAGCGTGAAGGTCTGGAGCTTGTCGAAGCCGATCCGGCTGCCCTTGCCGACGCCGCCGACGGTGGTCACCACCGCGGTGGACTCGTCCGGCATCCGTACGTCGATCGGCTTGACCGTCATGCGGGTGCCCTTCTGCCACCGGGCGAACACCTCGCGGTGTGTCTGCTCGATGGCGGTGCGCCCGAGCATGACGTCCCCCATGAAGATCACATACGACGCGTCCTGCGCGAACTGTGCTGCGTAGCCGCTCGCGTCCCCCGCGTCCCAGGCGTCCCGGATCCGTGCGAGGAATGCCTCGACCGTGTCCTGGTTCGTGACTGTCATGGTCGTCTCCTGTGGTCGGCTGCCTCGTGGCAGCGCTCGATCAGTTCTCACTGAAATTATTCCAACCGAAACGATTTGCGCAAGCCCGTGCCGGTCACGGGATCGAGCATGCGGGCCGGGAGGGCCGGTCACCAGGCCCGGACGGGCCGCCCTTCGGGCTCCACGGCGACGTTGGCGTAGACGATGCCGAGCAAACGGCGCAGCTCGGCCCGGTCGTCGGCCGTCAGCCCCGCGGTCAGCTGCCTCTCCGATGCGCCCGCGAGCCGGATCAGCTTCTCCAGTTCCACCCGGCCCTCCTCCCGCAGGCGGACCAGCTTCACCCGGGCATCGGCCGGCGACTCGCGCCGCTCCACCAGGCCCCTCTCGATCAGCAGCACGAGCAGCCCGACCAGACGGCTGGCCGGAATGCCCAGCGCGGAGGCGAGTTGCTGCTGTGTGTGCTCCTCGCCGTCACGCAGCCCGCGCAGCACGGCGAAGTGCCGCGGGAGCAGATCCTCCGCGGCCAGGGCGGACTCGAAGGCGAGAGCCGCGGCGTTGCCCGCCGAGGCGATGACGAAGCCGAGGGGCTCGTCCGCCCCTGCGCTTCGCGTGGCAGGTCCTTTTCTCACCCGGAAAACGTAGCAGCCGACCGTTCCCACCGAAACGGTCCTGCCCGGCCCCGCCCCCGGGCCCCTGCTCCCGGACGCGCCCCCGCTCTCGGCCCCGCCCCGGCCCCCGCTCCCGTTCACAGCCAGCCGTTGGTCTCCGCGAGCCGGGCCGCCTCGGCGCGGGTGCGGGCCTGTGTCTTGCCGATCGCCGACGACAGATGGTTGCGCACGGTGCCCTGGGACAGCCGGAGCGCCCTGGCGATGTCGGCCACGGTGCCGCCGTCGGCCGCGGCGCGCAGCACGTCCGCCTCGCGCCCGGTCAGCGGGCTCGCACCGGCGGCCAGCGCTTCGGCGGCGAGGCCCGGATCCACGAAACGCAGACCGGCGTGGACGCGGCGGATCGCGTCGACCAGCTGCTCGGGCGGGGAGTCCTTCACGACGTACCCGGAGGCGCCCGCGGACATCGCCCGCGCGAGGTAGCCGGGCCGGCTGAAGGTCGTGCAGATGATGGTGCGGCAGCCGGGCAGCGCCTGCTGGAGATCGGCGGCGACGCTCAGGCCGTCCCGGCCGGGCATCTGTACGTCGAGCAGCGCGATGTCGGGCGCGGTCCGCTCCGCGGCGGCCAGTACCTCGGTTCCGACGCCGATCTCGGCGACCACGTCGATGTCGGGTTCGAGCCGGAGCACCGATGCGAGGGCGCCCCGTACGAGCGCCTGGTCGTCGGCGAGCAGAATGCGGATCATGTCGGCCCGGCTTCCTGGGACGGTGTAAGGCGGGCCGCCGGGGCCGGTCCGCGGGCGATGACCCGGAACCCGCCGCCGGGCGCAGGCTCGTGTTCGAGGCTGCCCGATACGGCGGCCAGCCGTTCGGTGAGGCCGGTGAGCCCGTTCCCGGGGCTCGCCGTGCCGGTGAAACTGCCGTTGTCGGTGACCTCGACCCAGTCGGGCCCGATGCGGACGGTGCACAGTTCGGCGTCGGAGTGCCGCAGCACATTGGTGACCGCCTCCCGCACGACGTAGCCGAACACCTCGCGCAGTTCGGTGCGTACGGCGTCGGTCGCCGCGGGCAGCTCCGCCCGTACACCGGCGGCGTGCAGAGCCATGCGGGCGCCGGCCAGTTCGCTGTCCAGCGACAGGGTGCGGTAGTCCGAGATGGTGGCCCGTACGTCGGAGAGCGCCGTGCGCGCCATGGTCTCCAACTCGGTGACCTGGGCGACGGCGAGGGCCACGTCTCCGGAGGACTCCAGGATGCGCCGGGTCAGCCCCAGTTTGACGGTCATCGTGGAGAGGCTGTGGCCGAGGACGTCGTGCATGTCCCGGGCGACCCGCTCCCGTTCCTGGTTCACGGCCAGCCTCCTCACCTGCTCACGGGCGGCCCGCAGATGACCGATCGTGAAGTTGAGCGCGAAGACGGTGCCGAGTACCGCGGTCACACCGACGAGGATGGCCACCTGCGCCCAGGCCACCTCTCCCCGGGCGAGACGCATCCAGACGATCTGCCCCACCACCGTCACGAGGCCGAGCAGCAGCGCACGGCGCAGCGGCAGCAGCATGAGGCCGATCGAGAGGGCATAGGTCAGATCGGTCAGGTAGCCCGGCGACGCGAGCAGCACGGCCGGTGCCGCCCCGAGCACGAACAGCGCGGCCACCATGGCGACCCGCCCCCGGCGCAGCGCCACCGGCCCGTACCAGGGCGCCAGGACGCAGCCGATGCCGTAACAGGCGACCAGGGCGATCGCGAGCGAGGTGAGCAGGGGCGGTCCGGTGCCGTGCGCGATGTCCAGGGCCCGTGCGATCAGGGTGAGGGAGGCCAGCGCCGTGGCCGAGGCCACCGCCACGCGGCTACGGCCGTATCCCCTGGGGCTCCCCGGCTGGTCCTTCCAGAAACTCCAGTCCGGCCACTGGCCCGCGGAGAACTCGTCCGGATCGCGTGCACTCACGTCGGTCATGCTACGTCCGGCTGCCGCAGGGGCACGCAGGCGGCGGTCCGGGGAGTGGTGCAGGCACAGGGTCATGTGGACAAGCATCGCCCACCCATGAGGGGCGACCCCGTTGTGGTTGTCACCAGTCATGCATGACAAATGGCATGGGCCCGAGCGGCGGACCGGTGCTGCAGTGGAGTCATGTTGCACGCGAAGAGGATCCATCTGCCGACCCAGGAGTACGAACTCACCGAGGACGGACGGGCGCTGACGACGTTCTCGCTGCACAGAGGCCGCACGGGCGCCCGTTTCACCCTGCACGGGTCCGACTATTCCGTCCGTACCCACCGGTTCAGCGGTGCCTTCGAACTGCTCGACGCCGGCGGGTCCGTCGTCGCGACCACGGACCGGGTGAGCCGGAGCTGGAGCATCACGTGCCGCGAGCGGGTCGTCCCGTTCCGCCGGACCGCGGTGGCCGACCGGGAGCACACCATGATCGGTGACGACGGCGAGCCCGCCGGGACGATCCGCCGCACCGGCCACGTCCACTCCGAGACGACCGCCGACCTGCCGGGTCTGGACCTCGTGCTCCAGGTCTTCGCGGTCGTCGTCGTACTGCTGCGCAGGCGGCGCAAGCGGACGGCGGCGGCCGTCCGGGCCACTTCCGCCGGAGGCTGACGCTCCGGCCCGGCGCGCCCCACCCACTGCCCTCTCGAAGTGAGGAGAACAACCATGCTCAGGATCTGGCTCGCGGCGCTCGCCGTGACGGTGGGCGCGGCGGCGGTGACCTCGTGCACATCGGGGTCTGCCACCACGGACACCTCGTCCCGGACGAAGGCCGCCGCGCCCTCCCCGTCGCCGCTGCGGTGGGGCGCGTGCCCCAGCCCGAAGGAGGCGTCCCTGCGGTGTGCGAAGCTCGCGGTGCCGCTCGACTACCAGCACCCCGACGGGCGGACGATCGACGTCGAGGTGTCCCGTCTGGCGAGCACGAAACCGGCCGAGAAGCGCGGCGTGCTCCTGCTCAACCCCGGCGGCCCCGCCCTGCCGGGGCTCGCCGTCCCCACGGTGATGAAGCTGCCCCAGAAGGTCCGCGACCGGTACGACGTGATCGGTTTCGACCCACGCGGAGTCGGCAAGAGCACCCCGCTGACCTGTGGATTCAACGCCGCTCAGGGCGGTGTGGCGGCCAACCCGCCCAACCCGGCCGGCGCGGCCGACGTGGCGAAGCAGGCCGTGACCGCGAAGAAGCTCGCAGCACAGTGCGCCGCGTCCAAGACCGCTGACCTGCTGCCGTACATCACCACAGCGAACACGGCGCGGGACATGGAGCGGATCCGGGCGGCACTGGGCGTACCGAAGATCTCGTACTACGGCGAGTCCTACGGCACCTACCTCGGAGCCGTGTACACCACCCTGTTCCCCCACCGAAGCGACCGCGTGGTCCTCGACAGCAGCCTGCCGCCCGAGGGCTACGACGTCGACGCACTGCGCAGCCAGGGCGCGGGCTTCGAGACCCGCTTCCCCGACTTCGCCAAGTTCGCCGCTGCCGGGTCCGGGCGCTACCACCTGGGCAGCACGCCCGCCGCGGTACGCGAGAAGTACTTCCGACTGGCCGCGAGCCTCGACCACAAGCCGGTCCAGGGGTACGACGGTACGACCTTCCGTGTCGTCACCGCGGCGATGATCCGTGCGGACAGCGACCTGGCCGGCCTCGCCACCACCTGGCACGACCTGGACACGAACCACCCGCTCCCGGGCGCCGGAGACACCACCAGCGGCGGCGGCGCGTACAGCGACAACTTCCCCGCGGCCTACCTCGGGGTGATCTGCGGCGACTCCCGCTGGCCGACCGCTCTCACGACCTATCAGCACAACGTCGCGGCCGACCGGGCCGACCACCCGATGTACGGGGCGTTCGCGGCCAACATCCGCCCGTGCGCCTTCTGGCGGGCTCCCAAGGAGCCGCAGGTGAAGATCACCGACCGGGGCCCTTCCGACGTCCTCATGGTGCAGAACCTCCGCGACCCGGCCACCCCGCTGTCCGGGGCACTGCGCACACGCCGGGCCCTCGGTGACCGTGCCCGGATGGTCACCGTCGACCAGGGCGGCCACGTGGTCTACCTGACGGGCTCGAACGCCTGCGGGAACGACGCGGTGACCGACTACCTGGCCACCGGGAAGCGGCCCGCGCACGACAAGAAGTGCGCCGCGCAGCTGGCCACCCCGTGACCATCGGGCGTCCACACCTTCCCGGCCTCTCCGTTCCGGTTGAGGTGAGGCCGGTGGGTGGCCGGGAACGGAAAAGGGTTTCAGCACGCCGCGGCGGCCTGACAGGATGCCACGATGAAACTCGACCAGGCCCTGGTGGACGCCGCGATCGCGCAGATGGACCGCCGCTGGCCGGGGCGCGAGGAAGCGGGGGCGGCCGCCGTCTACCTCGATGACGGCCGGATCCTTACCAGTGTCTGCTTCGACAACCTCAACGCGGGTGTGACGCTCTGCCACGAGGTCGGGGCGTACTGCCAGGCGTACACGCTGGACCGCAGAGTCACCGCGTCGGTGTGCGTCAACCGGATCGCCGGCCGGCTCACCGTACTGACCCCGTGCGGGATCTGTCAGGAGCGGCTGGCCCTGTGGGGGCCGGGCGTCGAGGTGGCGGTCCCCGCCCCGGGTGAGCCCGGTGGCTGGCAGGCCCGCACCCTCGCCGAGGTCAACCCCTACTACTGGGGACGCGAGTTCGCCGGGGGAGCCTGGCCGTCGGCCGAGGTGCATACGGAGTGACGCCGGGCGCCCGGATGCGTCATGGCATGGGCAGGCCGCAGGCGGATCACACGGTGACGCGCTTGCCGGACATGAACTCCGCGAGGTCCGAGACGGACAGGACGCGGATGCTCTGCTCCGCCTGGGGCAGGGCATCGCGGTAGGCCACGAGATCGCGTACGTCCGAGGTCACGACCACGCTGCTGACGTGGCGGGCGGCGATGACCATGGCGAGGGCGTCCACCGCGTCGGGGCGTTTCTCGGCGGGGATGGCGGCGTGCGTGAGCAGTTGCCCGGCGCGTTTCGCGTCGCTTTCCAGATGCCCCACGTCGCAGGGGCCGCACCCCGCGACCCGGGCCTCCCGGGTGCCGAAGACCGTGCACTGGGGTACGCACCGGCTCAGCGGGGTCCAGCGTCCCGGCCGCCAGACCTGGGCGAGCACGGGGAGGGGTACCACGGGCGGGTGGTCCAGCCGGGCCAGCGCCTGGTGAAAGGTGTGTGCCGTGCGGTCCTGGTGGTCGAGCGCGATGAGCATGCTGCGGCGTAGACGAACGCCGGGTGGCTCATGCCGCCTCTTCCGGCGAGGGCGCGAGAGCGTGGGCGATGCCCGCGAGCGCTGCTGTGATCTCGGCCTCGTCGACTTCGGTCTCCGCGCCCTCGGGAGCGGGCAGGGCCTCGGTGGCGGCGATCTCCGCGTCGACCGCCGCGAAGCGGCGGGCGATGACGGCGTCCTCCTGCATCTGCTTCTGTACGGCGAGGGTCACATACCGCGTCACATCCAGCTCTGCCGCCTGTGCGTGCTCCTTGAGGGAGGCCTTGAGGTCGGGGTCCATGCTGATGCTGAAGCGTTCCTTGGGCGCCATGGCAGGAGCGTAGCTCTGCGTGTTACGACACGTCCTCCATGACCGTCGCGGCTCCCACGGGGCTACTTCGACGCAGGTACGGGCCCCTACGCAGCTACACCATCTGCCGTCGCACCAGCTCATGCAGATGGCCCTCCGTGTCCATGAGGAGTTCGGACGGGGGGCCCTGCTGGACGATGTGGCCGTCCGCCATGACGACGACCCGGTCCGCGTCCAGGACTGTGGACAGGCGGTGTGCGATGACGACGCGGGTCGCGTTCAGTGCGCGGGTGCTCTCGGTGACGGTGCGCTGGGTCTCGTTGTCCAGGGCGCTCGTGGCCTCGTCGAAGAAGAGGATGCGCGGGCGCCGGATCAGCGCCTGCGCGATCATCAGGCGCTGGCGCTGGCCGCCCGAGACGGCGCCGCCGCCCGCGATCATCGTGTGCAGGCCCATCGGCATCCGCCTGATGTCCTCCGCGAGTCCCGCCATCTCCGCCGCCTCCCACGCCTCCTCCTGCGTGAACACCTCGGCGCCGCAGATGCAGTCCATGATCGAACCGGTCAGCGGCTGCGCGTTCTGCAGTACCACCCCGCACTGCCGGCGCACCGCCGCCTGGTCGAGTGCCGCGAGGTCCTGGCCGTCGTACAGGACACTGCCCGCGGCCGGGCGGTCGAAGCCGATGAGGAGACGCAGCAGTGTCGACTTGCCGCAGCCGCTCGGGCCGACGACCGCCACGAACTCACCCGGCCGGACGGAGAGCGAGACGTCGTCGAGGACGAGCGGGCCGTCGTCCGTGTACCGGAAGGAGACTCCGCGCGCCTCGATCTCCCCGGTCAGGAGGCCGGGCCGGGTGCTGGCCGCGCGTACCTCGGGCACCTCGTCGAGGACCGGCTTGATCTGTTCGAACATGGGCAGGACCGCCGCCGCCGAGAGCGCCGCCCCGGTGAGCTGGGTGACCGAGGTGAGCAGCATCGTCACGGCGGTGCTGAAGGTGAGGAAGTCACCCGCCGACATACTGCCCCGCGCCGGGCCCGCGAGCAGGATGAACATCACCAGGGAACAGAGCGGCAGATAGACGGAGTTGAGGACCGTGGTCAGGTTCTTGACGCGTCCGGCGCGCCGCTGGAGCTCCCGGCTGCGCGCGAACTCCCCGGCCCACGCGGCGTACGCGAAGCTCTCCGCGCCCGCGACGCGCAGCTTCGGCAGGCCCCGCAGGGTCTGGAACGCCTGGTTGTTCAGCTTGTTGGAGAGCACCACGATCCGCCGCTGCCAGCGCAGCTCCCACAGCCCGAGGGCGAGGAAGACCGCCGCGATCACCGCCAGCATGCCGAGGGCGGTCAGGGCGAGGGGCACGCTGTAGCAGAGCAGCAGGACGAGGTTCATCACGCCGACCGTGCCCGCCTGCACCACCAGCGGGCCCACCCCCGACAGGAGCCGGCGGATCGCGCTGATGCCCATCGCCGCACTGGCCAGCTCGCCCGTGGAGCGCGAGGCGAAGAAGCGCGTCGGCAGCCGCAGCAGCCGGTCCCACACGGCCGGTTGCAGGGCGCCCTCGATCCGGCCCTCCATCCGCAGGACGGTCAGATTCTGCAGCAGCATGAACGCGGCCGACACAATGCTCGTCACCATCACCGCCAGCGCCACCTGGACGATCAGGTCCGACTCGGCGTTCGGCACATAGTCGCCGAGCACCCGCCCGGTCGCCACCGGCACCAGGGCGCTGATCGCGACCGTCACCAGGCCGGCCCCGAGCAGACGGCGCACATCGCGGCCCGTGCCGTGCGCGCTGAACCGCAGCAGCCGCAGCGGGCCGAGCGGCCGGTCGGGCAGCGGCCGGTACAGCATCACGGCCCGCGGTTCGAACTCGTCCGCGTTGGCCTCACCGATCCGGATGCGCCGTCCGCCACCGTGGTGCACGGCCTCGTATCCGCCGCGCCGCCACAGCAGCGCGACCGGGGCGCCGGACGCGGCCCGGTACCCGACCAGCGGCCCCGTGTTCTCGCGCCACCAGCGGCCGTCCAGCCGGACGGTGCGGCTGCGGATCCGCGAGGCGAGCGCGAACTGCTCGACCGGATCGGCCCGTTCACCCGGGGCGGCGCCCGGTGCGGGTCCGTTGAGCGGGATACCGGCCGCCTCCGCGACCAGCCTGCACGCGCCGTACGCCGCGTCGTCGGCGCCGGTGGCGGGTGTGCGCCGCCGGCCCTCCCCGGGCGCGCGGCCGATGGAGGCGATCAGGGTCCGGTCGGCGTTCTCGCGTACGGTCTCGCCCGCCCTGATACCGGCCGCCGTACGGGTCTCGTGCGCGCTCTCCACCCGCTCGATCCAGCGGTCGAGGGCCGAGAGCAGCCGGAACTGCTGGTTGACCATGCGCTGCCACATCGCCCCGTCGACCAGCAGGTCACCGGCCGCGTCCGCGCTGTACGACGCCCCGTACTGCACACTGCCCGGCATGACAGGCAGCCACAGGATGTCGTCGTCGCCCACGGTGTCGTCGCCGGCGGTCCTGCCGTCGAGCGGGGCCTCGAACAGCACCCGCTGGCTGCGGCCCACGCCCAGCGCGAAGGCGTGCTCCAGGAGGCTCAGGGCCGAGTCCTGGGTGTCGTAACGGCTGAGGTACTGCTGGTCGTACGCCCATGAGCCGTCACCCGGGCTCCGCAGTTCCCGCAGCGCGATGCGGCGCAGCGCACAGCCGCGCAGCGGCCGCCCCACCAGGGTGTGCTGGGTGCCGTCGACCGGACCGAGCAGCAGTGTCCCGGCGTCGAGCCGGCCCAGGAAGTGCCAGTGCCCCTGCGCGGCCGTGTCCACCGCGAACAGGTCGAGCGCGCCCCCGACGACGAGCCACAGGACCTGCGGGCCTTCGAGCGGCAGGCTGCGCAGCCCGGTGCAGTCCACCGGCCCGCCCAGTGCGCCGAACGCGGCGGTCACCTGGTCGCCCGTGGCGCTCTCCTGGTGTGTGTACGTCACGTCAGTGCTCCCTGACCAGTTCGGCGTACGGCCCTCCGGCGGCCACCAGCTCCTCGTGGCGGCCGCGCTCCACGACCCGGCCGTGGTCGAGCACCACGATCTCGTCGCTGTCGCGGACCGTGCTGAGGCGGTGGGCGATCACCACACAGGCGCAGCCGCGGCGCCGCAGATTGTCGATGATGAGGTGCTCGGTCTCGGCGTCCAGGGCGCTGGTCACCTCGTCGAGCACGAGGATGCTCGGCCGCCTTACCAGGGCCCGCGCGATTTCGAGCCGCTGGCGCTGCCCGCCGGAGAAGTTCCGTCCGTCCTGCTCGACCCGGGCGTGGAGGGCGCCGGGCCTGCGGGCCACGACGTCGTACAGCGCGGCGTCCCTGAGCGCGTCGGCGACCGCCTCGTCGGGGACCGAGGGGTCCCACAGGGCGACGTTGTCACGGACCGTTCCCTCGAAGAGGAAGACGTCCTGGTCGACGAAGGACACGGACGCCGTCAGCGCGCCACGGGGGATCTCGTCGATGCGCTGCCCGTCGATGCGGATCGTGCCCTCCCACGGGCTGTACAGCCCGGAGATCAGCCGCGACACCGTCGACTTGCCGCTGCCCGAACCGCCCACCAGGGCCACCTGCTGCCCGGGGCCCACGGCCAGCGAGAAGCCCGTCAGGAGCGGGGCGTCGAGCGGGCTGTAGCCGAAGGTGATGCCGTCCAGCGTGACGTGCCCCTTGAGACGGCGCGTACTCGTGTCCGTGCCAGGCTGGGCCGTACTGGGGCGGGCCGTACCGGGGCGGGGCGTACCGGCGCCGTCGGAACCCGCGCCGTCAGTACGGCCGGCGCCGGTACGGGTGTACAGGGGGTCAGCGGGAAAGCTCTCGACGTCCTTCAGCCGTGTCACATCGGCCGCGAAGTCCTGGATACGGCCCGCGACACCGTTGAGCCGGGTGATCGGCGCGGTGAAGCGGACCATGAGCGCCTGGAACGCGACCAGGAGCCCCACCGAGAGATGCCCCTCGACCGCGCGCAGACCGCCGATCCACAGGATCAGCGCGCTGTTCAGCGTCGCCAGGGCCGGCGCCACGACGCCCAGCCACGCGCTCGGCACCCCGAGCCGCTGCTGCTCGTCGAGGGTGGTGGCGTGCTGCCCGGCCCAGCGCCGGAAGTAGCCGTCCTCGCCGCCCGTCGCCTTCATCGTCTCGATCAGCTGGAGGCCGGTGTACGCGGTGTTGGTGAGCCGGGCCGTGTCCGCGCGCAGTTTCTGCGTACGGGTGGCGCGCAGCCGGACCACGATGCGCATCGCGACGACGTTGCCGAGTGCGATGCCGACCCCGACGAGCGTCAGCTGGGGGTCGTACGTCCAGAGCAGCGCCGCGTACAGCAGCACCACCACACCGTCGACCCCGGCGGCGGTCAGATCGCGGGCGAGTGTCTCGGCGACGGCGTCGTTCGACTGGAGCCGCTGCACCAGGTCGGCCGGGCTGCGCTGTGCGAAGAACGTCACGGGCAGCCGCAGCAGATGGCCGAGGAAGCGGGCGCTGCTGAGCGTCGACGCGATGACCCGCCCGCGCAGCAGGTTCGCCTGCTGGAGCCAGGTGAGGACGGCGGTGAGCCCCACCATCGTGGCCATCGAAGCGAACAGCGCGCCGAGCAGCGAGGTCTGGCCACCGATCAGGAACATGTCGATGTAGGTGCGGCTGAGCGCGGGCAGCGCCGCACCGGTCGCGACCAGCAGCAGGCTGGCGAGGAGCGCGGCGAGCATCGTGCCCGTGGTGCCGCGCAGCCGTCCGGGCAGCGCGCTCAGGACGCCGGGCCTGCGGCCGCCGCCGCGGAAGCCGTCGCCCGGTTCGAGGACGAGGACCACCCCGGTGAAGCTGGTGTCGAACTCCTCGGCGGGTACGAACCTGCGGCCCTTGTCCGGGTCGTTGATGTGCACACCGCGCCGCCCGAAGCGTCGGCCCATGCCGTCGTAGACGACGTAGTGGTTGAACTCCCAGAAGAGGATCGCGGGCGCTTCGACCTCGGCCAGCGCCGCCGGCTCCATCTGCATGCCCCTGGCCGTCATCCCGTAACGGCGCGCCGCCTTCAGGAGGTTGCTGGCCCGGGAGCCGTCGCGCGAGACACCGCAGGCGATGCGCAGCTCTTCGAGCGGGACATGGCGGCCGTGGTGGGCGAGGACCATCGCCAGGGACGCGGCGCCGCACTCGACGGCCTCCATCTGGAGCACGGTGGGGGTACGGACCGTCCGGCGGCGGCGCCGGGGCCCGGGTGCGGGGCGCGCCCTGCGGCGGCCGTGGCCGGCCGGTGGCAGCCGCTGCTGCGGGGCGGGGGATGAGCTCAAGGAAGCAGCCAATCGATCGGGCGCTGCTCGGCGAGGTGTACGGAGGCGGATGCCGGGGTCATGGAGTCCAGGGCGTACGGCGGACCGCCCGCGGACGACCAGGCGTATCCCGACTTCGTGGCGGCCGATGTGACGAGCCGTACGAGGACCGCGACCGCCGAGCCGCTCTTCGTGAACTGTGCGGCCAGCTCCTTGTCGCCGATGAAGGCGGCTATCCGCTGCGGGGTCTGCGCACCGCGCCCCACCGTCTGGACACGGCCGCGCAGCAGCCCGTACTGCTGGGAGGGGGCCGACTGGACGGTGAGGTCGACGTCCGCGCCGACCGGCACGGTCGCCGCGCGGTCCGCCGGTACGTACACCACGGCGAGCAGGGGGTCCTTGGTGCTCCGGGTCTTCTCCACGGTGGCGACATCGGCGCCGGTGGTGACGACGGCGCCGGTCCCGGCGGTGAGTGCGGTGACCCGTCCGGCGTCGATGGTGCGGACGAGCCGGTCGCCCCGGTCGGTACGGACCTTGAGGACCGGTGCGCCCGCGGCCAGGCGCTGTCCCTCCCTGGCGAGCACGTCCGTGACCTGGCCGGTGACCGGGCTCTGGAGGACATCACTGCCCTGCGCATGCGTCAGGATGCCGGGCGCCCGGAGCGTCGACGACACCGATCCGGCCACCGCCCATACGGATGCGGCGGCCATCACGACCACCGTCACCACCAGGACGAGCAGCCCCTGCGGCCTGGCGAGACGCACGGGGAGGTCGAGCTCCTCGGGCGACTGCAGCTTGGACAGGGCCTGTTGGCGGAACTGCACGGCGTTCTTCCCCGTTCTTCCCCGTTCTTCCCCGTTCTTCCCCGTGTGCTTCCCTGCTTCCCCGACGCGGTCGCGGGCGCTGCGGTGCGCCGCGCCGGAGCGCCGTCGGGCCCCGGAACCCTGGGGAAGGTTCCGGGGCCCGTGCGGAGCCGTGGATCAGGCGCCGGCGATGAGGCCGGTGACGGCGCCGGTGTTGACACCGGTCAGGCCCTCGACCGTGCCGGTGGCACCGGCGATGACGCCGGAGACCGGGGCGACGGAGTCGGCCGTGCCGGTCACGGTGCTGACGAGGCCGCCGACGAGACCGCCGGAGACGTTGTCGAGGTCGGCGTCGGAGATTTCGAGGGTCTCAACCTGGGGAGCGTTGTTCATGATGTGAGCGGCCCTTCTCTTGGTAATGCGAGCGGGCGGGAATCAGTGGTGCAACTCCCGCGGTGCGGAGGATCAAAGCACGATCACGGCGTACGCATCCACTCGGAAGCCCCCCGGTCAGGGGCTGTGTGAACGGGGAATTGGGGCCGGGTGCAGGCCCGGTCACCTGGCCGGGACATCGCCTTCACGTCATCCCCAGGTCCGTCCGCGCGAAAGCGCGGTGAATTTCAGCAAATTGGACACGTCCGAATTCATGTCCAAGGCCGGCTCATACAGGTGTGCCTGTTCTCGGAACACCGTGACCGGCCTGCGTATTCGGTGTGCAGATTCACTGGAGGCACTCCCCGGGCGGGCCGCGCCGTACCGCGGGGGCGGCTCCGTTCCCGCTCCGTACGCGGGTGTGCGGCGGGTGTGCGACAGGGTGTGGCGGCGGTGCGGCCACCGGTGTGTCCGGGCGGGGTGCCCTTCCCCGCCCGCCCCTCTTGCGTTAAGAATGCGCATGTCAAACCGGAAGAACTTCGGTCACAGAGGGGACCCCCCACATGAAGAAGCCTCTCGTCGGCGCACTGCTCGCCCTTTTTCTCACGGGCGCGGCAGCGACACCCGCGGTGGCGGCCACCGGCCACCCCACGGCCAAGGCGGCCGACTTCGCCGGAACGGTGGCGCTGAGCAACTGCTCGGGCTCCGTCGTCCGCGTGCCGGACTCCCAGCCGGGCGATCCCGCGCTGGTGCTCTCCAACGGCCACTGCCTGGAGACCGGCTTCCCGGCTGCCGGTGAGGTCATCACCGACCAGCCGTCCAGCCGTACCTTCTCGCTGCTGAACGCGGCGGGGAGCTCGGTCGCCACGCTCAAGGCGAGCAAGGTGGCGTACGCGACGATGACCGACACGGACGTCTCGCTGTACCAGCTCAGCTCCACGTACGCGCAGATACAGAGCAAGTACGGGATCTCCGCGCTGGAACTCAACGCCGCCCACCCGGCGAAGGGGACCGCGATCAGTGTGGTCTCCGGGTACTGGAAGAAGATCTACAGCTGCAACGTGGACGGTTTCGTCTACCGCCTCAAGGAGGGTGACTGGACCTGGAAGGACTCGCTCCGCTACACCTCGGCCTGCGACACGATCGGCGGTACATCGGGATCGCCGGTGGTCGACACCGCGACCGGCAAGGTCGTCGCCGTCAACAACACGGGCAATGAGGACGGCGAGCGCTGCACGGACAACAACCCGTGCGAGGTGGACGAGAACGGCAACGTCACCATCCACAAGGGCATCAACTACGCCGAGGAGACGTACGGGATCGTGCCGTGCGTCGGAGCCGGCAGCAAGATCGACCTGAGCCGCTCGGGCTGCGCCCTGCCGAAGCCGTAGCGGCCGGCGGCACCGGAACATGCGGCAGCGCCGCCGGGGGAGCGGCGGCGCTGCCGTGCTGGGGGCCTGCTGTGGTTACAGGCTGTGGACGTGCGGTCCGACCGCGCTGGACCAGGCGTTGCCCGCCGTGGCGTCCCAGTTGGTGGACCAGGCCATCGCGCCACGCAGTCCGGGGTAGGTCTTCGAGGGCTTGAAGGAGCCGCAGCTGCTGCCCTTGGTGAGGCAGTCGAGCGCGTCGTTGACGACGCTCGGTGCGACATAGCCGCTGCCCGCCGCGCTCGACGAAGCGGGGACCCCGATGCCGACCTGTGAGGGGTCGAGTCCGCCCTCCAGCTGGATGCAGGCGAGCGCGGTGAGGAAGTCCACCGTGCCCTGCGAGTAGACCTTGCCGTCGCAGCCGAGCATGGAACCGCTGTTGTAGTACTGCATATTGACGACGGTCAGGATGTCCTTGATGGCGAGCGCCGTCTTGAAGTACTCGGCCGACGTCGACTGCATGTCGATGGTCTGCGGTGCCATGGTGATGACCAGGCCCGAACCGGCCTTCGCGGAGAGCGACTTGAGCGCCTGGGACATATAGGTGGAGTTGACGCCGTTCTCCAGGTCGATGTCGACCCCGTTGAAGCCGTACTCCTGCATCAGCGCGTAGACGGAGTTGGCGAAGTTGTCCGCCGACGCCGAGTCGCTCACCGAGACCGTGCCGTTCTGGCCGCCGATGGAGATGACGACGGACTTGCCCGCCGCCTGCTCGGTCTTGATGTCGGCCTTGAACTGGTCGGGCGTGTAGCCGCCGAGCCCGGCGGAGTCCAGGTTGAAGGTGACGGCGCCCGGCGAGCTCCCGGTGTCGGCGAAGGCGACCGCGATGATGTCGTAGTCCTTCGGTACGTCGGTGAGCTTCTGCACGGCAGCGCCGTTGTCGAAGTTCTGCCAGTAGCCGGTGACCGCGTGGGCGGGCGGTGCGGCGGTGGCGGTTCTGGCCGCCGCGGCCGGGTGGGCCGCCGGTGCGGGGTGGTCGGCGGCCTGGGCCGTCGTCCCGGCGAAGGAGAGGGCCGCGGCGGCCAGGGCGGCTACGGCCCCGCCCAGCCAGGAGCGGGTGGAGCGTCGGGATGTCACGTACGGCCTCCAGGAGTGGGGGGTGGGGGCTGGGATACGGAACGGTGGCCACCGCTGAATGCGACCAAGCTGGTCCAGACCAATTGCAATGTCAAGGGATCTGTCCGCACGAGGGCATCTTCTCCACCGTTTCTCCGCCTTCGGGCGCCGTCGGCCCGCCCGCCAAGATCCAATGAATTCCGGTCAGTTGTGGTTCTTCCGGCGGGTCCCCTGGATACAGTGCTGATGCAGGAGCAGCCCGCTGTGAACGGGGGACCACGACGTGCCGACCGCGATAGCTGTCACCAGCGGCGATCTCGTGCTGCCGCCGTCCGACCGGCACACCCCGCTCGCCGCCGTGCTCCAGCCGCCCGCCGCCCAGTCGTTCGAAGCCTCCATCACGGAACTGCACGCCCTCCTCGAACAGCACGGCTACGTCGTCGTCCCGTACGCCGCCGCACTCCCCGCGCCGTACGTCCAGCGGCTGCACGCCGTCCGCTCGGTCCTGGAGAGCGACCGCATCGCGCTGCTCCCCGTCGACCTGCCGCCGCTCGGTGTCGCCGTACTCGCCCGGCAGCTGCGACAGCTCTCCGTCTGCGACTTCAGCCCCGGAGTCCTTGCGTCGGCCGCCCGGCTGCTCGCCCACTACATCTACGCGGGCGCCCTGCTGCCGACCGTCACCCGGCTCGACCACGTACCGGTGTCGCTGACCGCGCACGCCAAGTCCTGGATGCCGGGCTCGCAGTTCGCCGTGCTCGCCTCGCCCGTACCGCAGCTGACCAAGGTGACCGGGGCCGAACCCGGGCTGCTCGACGGGCCGTCGTTCGCGACCCGGCTGCTCGTCGCCAGGGGGCAGCTCCAGTCCGACTGGGTGACCTCGGTGCTCGCCCCGGACTGGCAGGTCCAGGGCCATCTGGAGACCGCCCTGCCCGCCGACTCGTCGGGCTGGTGGGCCACCCCCCGGCTGGTGGAGTTCGCCGCGGCCATCCCCGAGCTGTCCGTCCTCCACCAGCTGGTCTCCTCCGTACGCCGTGAGCTCTGCCACTGGTGCGGGCTCGAACTCATAGGGGACCGCTGCGGGTTCTGCTCCGCACCCTTCGCGGACCCGCACGCCCCGTCCGAGAGGTTGCCCGCCCAGTGAACTCCCGCCAGCGCCGCGGCGTCGTCCTGCTGATCCTGTCGGCCCTCTGCGCCGTCGCCGCGGTCATCGGCGTGCTCGCGGTCATCCGCGACGTGAACGCGAAGGTCGGCCCCGAGGTCACCGCGTACCGCGTCCGCAGCGACATAGCCCCGTACAAGCAGCTCACCGCGGGCGACTTCGAGGAGACCCGGATGCCGCGGAAGTGGCTCTCGGGCAACGCGGTGACCGACCTGGCCCAGGTGCGCGGCAAGATCGCCGTCACCCGGCTGCGCAAGGGCTCGCTGCTGCAGACCGACATGATCGTGGCGCAGCCCGAACTCACCGCGGGCGAGCAGGAGATCGCCATCATGATCGACGCGTCCACCGGGGTTGCGGGCAAGATCACGCCGGGCGCCGGCGTCAACATCTACGCGACGTTCAAGGGCGACGACAAGGGCACCCCGGACACCTCCAAGGTCATCGTCTCGGACGCACGCGTCGTGGACGTCGGCAAGCTCACCCCCCTCGACCCGGACCAGAACGAGAGCGACCGCTCGCGGCAGGCCACCGACGCCGTCCCGATCACCTTCGCCCTCAAGACGCTGGACGCCCAGCGTGTGGCGTACGCCGAGTCGTTCGCGACCCATGTCCGGCTGGCGCTCGTCGCGCCCGGCGGCGGCGCCGACGTCCCGCAGCGCGACCGTACCTACACCCTCGACGGCGACAAGTGAGGGCCCGATGCGACAGGTGAGGGCCCAGATGCGACAGGTGAGGGACAGATGACGACTCGCATCCTCCCCGTGGCCGGTGACGCGGACGCGGCGCGCGCGGTGATCACCCTGCTCAGCCAGCTCCCCGACGCGGAACCCTTCCCGCCGGTCGCCGACTCGACCTCGCTGCTCGACCTGCTCGCCCGGCTGGCCGCCGAATCGCTCGACGAACTGCCCGAGGTCGTCCTGGTCCACGAACGGATCGGCCCGGCCCCGGCCCTGGAGCTGATCAGGGAGGTCGCGCTGCGCTTCCCCGCGGTCGGCGTCGTCCTCATCACCGCCGACATCAGCCCGCTCCTCTACACCTCCGCGATGGACGCGGGCGCCCGCGGTCTCATCGGGCTGCCGCTCGGCTACGAGGAGCTGGCGGCCCGGGTGCAGAACGCGGCCTCCTGGTCCACCGGCGTACGCCGCCACCTCGGCGCAGGCCCCGACCGGGCCGCAGGTCCCGGCGGCACGGTCGTCACGGTCACCGGGGCCAAGGGCGGCGTCGGCGCCACCGTCACCGCGGTCCAACTCGCCCTGGCCGCACAGGCGTCCGGCAGGTCGGTCGCCCTGGTCGACCTCGACCTCCAGTCCGGTGACGTCGCCTCCTTTCTCGACGTGCAGTTCCGCCGGTCCATCGCCGATCTCGCGGGCATCGCCGACATCTCGCCCCGGGTCATCCAGGACGCGGTGTACGCACACCCGACCGGGCTCGGGCTGCTCCTCGCGCCCGGCGACGGCGAGCGGGGTGAGGAGGTCACCGACCGGGTCGCCCGGCAGGCGATCAGCGCGCTGCGCGGCCGGTACGAGGTCGTGGTCGTGGACTGCGGAACCCAGCTGACCGGCGCCAACGCGGCCGCCGTCGAAATGGCCGACCACGCCCTGCTCCTGGTCACCCCGGACGTGGTGGCCGTCCGGGCCGCCAAGCGGATGGTGCGGATGTGGGACCGGCTCCAGGTCCGTAAGGCGGAGGAGACGCTCACCGTCGTCAACCGGGCCACCCGGAGCGCCGAGATCCAGCCGCCGCTGGTCGAGCGCATCACCGGTACGAAGGCGGCCCGCACCGCGGTCCCCGCCCACTTCAAGGAGCTCCAGGCCGCGGTGGACGCGGGCCGGATGCAGGACCTGGACAGCCGCTCCACGGTCAAGCAGGCGATGTGGTCTCTGGCCGGTGAACTCGGCCTGGTGAAGACGCAGACCTCGGCCTCCCACGGCAGGGGCGGCCGCACCGGCCTGCTGCGCGTCCGCGGCACCCGCCTGGACAGCGACCGGGGCTCGGCCCTGGTCGAGTTCGCCGGGATGGCCCCGCTGATCGCCTTCGTCCTGGTGGCGATGTGGCAGTGCGTCCTGTGGGGCTACACGTTCTCGCTCGCGGGCAACGCGGCGGACGAGGCGGCGCGGGCGGCCACGGCCTCGTACGCGGTGGACGGCACGACGGCGGGCTGCCGAGATGCGGGCCTGAAACGGCTGCCGGCCAACTGGCGGGGGGCGGCGAAGGTCGACTGCGGCGCGTCGGGAAACCTGATGAAGGCCACCGTCCATCTGCGTACCCCGGTCCTCTTCCCCGGGGCCGGGAACTTCCCCTGGCCGGTGGACGGGAGCGCGGGGGCGGCGCTGGAGGGGGACGGGAGATGAGGCGGCGCGTCCTTGCGGGGGCTCCGCCGCGGACCCTGGTCCTCGGTCTCCCCCGGACTTCGACCGGGGGGACCCGCAGGACGGGCTCATTCCTGGCGCGGGTGTGCTGGAAACGCCAGGCTGGGGGATCAAGCCGACGTCGGGGAAATCCAGCCCGTCCGGCGTTTGAGGGCCGGGGGCCCGGGGGCGGAGCCCCCGAAACCCGCACCATCCGCCGCACGCGCACCCGTCTCCGTCGGGACGACCGCGGCACCGCCATCCTCGAATTCACCGGCATGCTCCCGATCCTCCTCCTCATCGGCATGGCAGCCATCCAGCTCGGCATCGTCGGCTACACCGCCAACCAGGCAGGCACCGCGGCCCGCGCCGCAGCCCGTACCGAGGCCCTGGAGCCCGGCACCGGCGCCGCCGCCGGACGCGACGCCGTGTCCGGCTGGCTCCAGGGCAACACCCGCATCGCGGTCGGCGGCGGCGACACCATCAGCGCGACCGCCACCGTCACCGTCCCCTCCGTCCTGCCGGGCATCCACCTCTTCGGCCCGGTCCACCGCACCGTCACCATGCCGAACGACACCACGGCCGCGGGCGCCACAGCCCGGGACTCCACAGCCCGGGACTCCACAGCCCGGAACTTCACAGCCCAGAGCGACAGGGAGGCACCATGAGCCTGCGCGCCCGTATCGCCGCCCCCGAGGAGCACGGCGGCGGCCGGGAGGACGGCCACCAGGTCGCCGTCTACCGGGCCAAGCTCCTGGAGGAGATCGACCTCGCCGAGATGTCCTCGCTGGCCGCCGCCGACCGGCGCGCCAGGCTGGAGCGGGTACTCGGCCACATCATCAGCCGCGAGGGCCCGGTGCTCTCCACCGCCGAACGCTCCCAGCTGATCCGCCGGGTCGTGGACGAGGCCCTCGGTCTCGGCGTACTGGAACCGCTCCTGGAAGACGCGTCCATCACCGAGATCATGGTCAACGGCCCCGACGCGATCTTCGTCGAGCGGGCCGGACGCGTCGAGCAGCTGCCGATGCGCTTCGCCTCGACCGAGCAGCTGATGCAGACCATCGAGCGCATCGTGTCGACCGTCAACCGCCGGGTCGACGAGTCCAATCCGATGGTCGACGCCCGGCTGCCCTCGGGCGAGCGTGTCAACGTCATCATCCCGCCGCTCTCCCTGACCGGCCCCACCCTCACCATCCGCCGCTTCCCCCGTGCGTACCGGCTCCAGGAGCTGATCGCGCTCGGCACCCTGGACGAGCAGATGCTGCTGCTCCTCTCCGCGTTCGTCAGGGCCCGCTTCAACGTGATCGTCTCCGGCGGCACCGGCTCCGGGAAGACCACCCTCCTCAACGCGCTCTCCGGCCTCATCCCGGACCACGAACGCATCATCACCGTCGAGGACGCGGCCGAACTCCAGCTCCAGCAGGCCCATGTCGTACGCCTGGAGACCCGGCCGGCCAACGTCGAGGGCAACGGCCGGATCACCATCCGCGACCTGGTCCGCAACTCGCTGCGGATGCGCCCCGACCGGATCATCGTCGGCGAGGTGCGCGGCGGCGAGACGCTCGACATGCTCCAGGCGATGTCCACCGGGCACGACGGCTCGCTCGCCACCGTGCACTCCAACAGCGCCGAGGACGCGCTGATGCGGCTCCAGACCCTGGGGTCGATGTCCGAGGTGGAGATCCCCTTCGAGGCGCTGCGCGACCAGATCAACAGCGCGGTCGACGTCATCGTCCAGCTCACCCGGCACGCCGACGGCTCCCGCCGGATCAGCGAGATGTCCCTGCTGGTCAGCCATGGGCGGGAGAGCTTCCGGATCGCCCCGGTCGCCCGGTTCCGGGCGGAGCCGATGAACGCGGACCGGGTCGTGCACGGCCGGTTCGAGCACCTGCCGCTGCCACGCCGGATCGCGGAGCGGCTGTACCTCGCGAACGAGGCGGTCCCGCCCGCGTTCGGCGTGGTGGAAGACGTCGACCCGCTCCACACGAGAGAGGCGAGGTAGGGCAGCACCATGACCGACACCGCTCTGCTGGCGCTCGGCGGCACGCTGCTCTGCGGTGTGCTCGCCGTCACCGGCATCCATCTGTACGCCAGGGGGAGGGCCCAGCGCGAAGCCCTGGTCGACCGGCTCTCGTACAGCGGGCCGCGCCCCGAGGGGCTGCGCGTCCGCCGCTTCGGCGGGGTCGACCGCAGGCTCCGCGGAACGGCCTTCGGCAAGCGGCTCCAGCTGCGGCTCGCCGCGACCGGACTCGACCTGACGGCGGGCGAGTTCACCGTGTACGTCCTCGGGGGCGTCGCCGCACTCTGGCTGATCGCGTCCGCCGCGCTGGCCCCCTTCTTCGGGCCGGTCGCGGGCCTGGTCGCCCTCTGGGCGGGCCACACCTTCCTCAACTGGCAGCGCCAGAAGCGCATCGAGGCGTTCATCAACCAGCTCCCCGAACTGTCCCGGATCCTGGCCAACGCGACCGCCGCCGGGCTCGCGCTCCGTACCGCGCTGGGCATGGCGGCGGAGGAGCTGGAGGCCCCGGCGGGCGAGGAGCTGGCCACGGTCACCGCCCAGCTGGCCCTCGGCAGGTCCATCGACGAGACCCTGGGCGAGCTGGCCACCCGGCTGCCCTCACGGGAACTGGTCGTGCTCGTCACCACGCTCGTCCTCTCCAACCGCGCGGGCGGCACGGTCGTCGGCAGCCTGCGCAACCTCACCGAGACGCTGGAGGAGCGCAAGGAGACCCGGCGCGAGGTCGTCACGATGCTCTCCGAGGTCAACGCCACCGCGTACACCCTGCCACTGCTCGGCCTGGGCGCCATGATCATGCTCAACTCGATGGACTCCGGCTCGCTGGCCCGGATGACCGGCCACCCGCTCGGCCAGGCGGCCGTGCTCGTCGCACTCGGCCTGTACGCCGTCGGGTTCATCGGCATGCGACGCCTCGGCAAGATCGAAGTCTGAGGGGACGGGAGAACAGCCATGGTGGGACTGGTCCTCGCCCTCGCGCTCGGCGCGGCCGTCGCCGGGATCTTCCAGGGCGTGCGGATGTACCGCTCCGAAGTGAAGATCCCCAGCGATCTCGCCGTCGCACTCGAAGTGGGCGCAACGCGGGTGGGCGGCGCCGAGGGGGCGGTCGACCGGGCGGGGATGCGCTTCGCGCCCGCCGTGCTCAGGGCGATGGGCCCCCGGGCGGTGGAGCGCAAACGCCGCAGGATCGACGCGGCGGGCAACCCCGGCGGCCTGACCGTCGACCGCTATGCGGCCCGCCGCGCGGTGTACGGCATCTTCGGCGGCCTCGCCGGGCTCGCACTGCTCACCAACGGCAGCTGGATCTTCGCCGTCTTCGCCTTCGCCTACGGGGCGTTCGCCGCCGACGCGACGATCTGGCAGGCCATCCGCAGACGCAAGGACATCATCGAGCGGACCCTGCCCGACTTCCTCGACGTCCTCGCGGTGGTCGTCAGCGCGGGTCTGGGGTTCCGGCAGGCACTGGAGCGGGTCGCCGAGAAGTACGAGGGGCCCTGGGCCGACGAACTGCGCATCACCCTGCGCCAGATGGACATGGGCGTCAGCCGCCGCCAGGCCTTCGACGAGCTGCGCAGACGTAACGAGTCCGAGCAGGTCTCACAGTTCGTGAGCGCGCTCCAGCAGGGCGAGGAGCTGGGCGCGCCCATCGCGGAGACGCTGATACAGATCGCCAACGACATGCGCCGCACCGACGCGCAGAACTCCCGCCGCCGGGCGGCGAAGGCGATCCCGCAGGCCACGGTGGTCACACTGATCACGATGGTCCCGGCGACGCTCATCCTGATCGTCACCAATATGTTCCTGGGCTCCACCACCGACTTCGGCTCGCTCTTCGGGAACTGAGCGATGACACCCCTGATGTGTGCCCTGATGCCGGTGGTGACACGGAGGGTGGGTTCCGGCCACTTTCTGTCAGCCGCTTCGGGGCCGCACCCCTTTGTGCCACGCTCTCCCCAGGGATATGACTTCGGGCCGAGTCCGAGGGAGGCGCAGGCCATGCACCGCACCGCCTCCGGCATGAGTGCCGCTCCGACCGAACCAGCACCAACAGCCCTTTCGCGCGAGCGACATGGCTGGTTACGTCCGCGTGGGAGCCCGGCAGGCCTGGCTGAAACCCTGCGCGGTGAGGGGAGGCGGGGCACCGGGCACGGCAGCCCCGCCGCAGAGACGGAGTCGTACGTTCCCGAAGGGGCAGAGCATGGCGAAGGACATCACGCTGAAGGCGTATCTGGCGCTCGGCACCTGGCGCGACACGGTGGTCTCGCGGATGCGCCGGCGCGCGGGCGACAGCGGCGCGAGCATCGTGGAGTACGGCGGGCTGCTGGTGATCGTGGCGCTGATCGTGGTGGCGGTGCGGGGGCTCGGGCTGCAGAACATCATCTCGAAGGCGATCGGTACCGCGGTGAACTCCATCACCGGCGGCTGAGACCGTCCCGTGCCGAGTGCGACCGGGGTCAGACCATCCTCATCTATGTCGTCGTGGTGGGCGGGCTGCTCTTCCTGGCCTTCGCCTATTTCGCCTTCGCCCAGGCCGCCGTGGCCCGCAACGGTGCCCAGTCGGCCGCCGACGCCGCGGCTCTGGCCGCGGCCCAGGACGTACGGGACCAGATGGCCGACGGGCTGACCGGCTCGCTCGGGCAGAAGGACGCCTGGGCGGGCTGGCTGCTCGGCGACCACCCGGTCGCCGGTACGGGGAGCGCGGCGGCGGCCCGGCTCGCGGGCGACAACGACGCCACCCTCGACGCTCTGGTGCCGACCACGGTCAAGGGGTATCCCGCTTTCGAGGCGACGATCACCACCCGGTTCACCGTCGGCAAGTCCGTCATCCCCGGTACGGAGGGCAGGCATGCCAAGGCCCACGCCGTCGCGATGATCGAGCCGCGCTGCTCGGTCGCGTCGTCCGACGACCCGAAGACGGTCGCGTTCGACTGTGACGGCCGGCACTGGGAGATCGACCCCAAGAAGCCCGACCCGACCGAACTGCCCCAGCCGAAGGACCTGTTCGCTGTTCACCTGGCCGAGTGAGGATGAGTAGGAAATGAGCATGCGGCGCACCTTGAAGGCCCGCACGTTGCTGGCCGCTGTGGCAGTCACAGCGGGCCTGGCTCTCACCGTGGCGGGCTGCGGAAGCGACGGCGGAGGCAAGGACAAGGGGAGTACGTCCTCCCCTGCGGCCGGTGCGAAGCCGAGCGGCGACCCGGCACAGCAGTCCCCGGCCGCGTCGGCCGACAAGGTCCTCGCCCAGGTCAAGGGCGGCTCCGACATCACCCTGACCATCACGTCCGCCGTACGCGACACCGGGGGCTTCCTCACCGTCAGCGGAACGGTGAAGAACGGGGGCGGCAAGTACTGGCTCGAACCCAGCTGGGCGGGGGACGAGAAGGAACTGGCCGCCAACTCCACGTCGATGGCCGGGGCCGCGCTGGTCGACCAGGCAGGCAAGAAGAAGTACCTCATTCTGCGGGACACCGACGGGCGCTGCCTCTGCACCAAGTTCAGCGGCGGGATCCAGGCGGACGAGGAGAAGCCGTTCTACGCCCAGTTCCCCGCCCCGCCCGCCAGCACCAAGTCCGTCGAGTTCCAGATCGCCGACATGCCCCCGGCCACCATCGACATCTCCGACGGGCAGTGAGCCATGAGACGACCCCGCCGCCCCGCGGCCACCCTCGCCGCCGCCCTCCTGCTCACCGGGCTGACCGTCACCGGGGCGCGGGCCGCCGGGCCCAGCCCCGGCGCGCCACCGGACAGTACGACGTCCTCACCGCCGCCCGCCATCGAGCCGGCCGCCCCCGGGCTGCGGCTCGGTGACGGGGCGACGCTCGCCGCCTCCCATGTCCTGGACATCAAGTCCGTCGTCGAGGACCTGGGCGGCGAGGAGCGCCGTGAGGACACCAACGCCGATGTGACGTTCGCGCTCCAGGCCGAAGTCCTCTTCGCCAAGGACAGCTCCAAGCTCAACCCCGAGGCCCACGCCCGTATCAAGGCCATCGCCGACGAGGTGCTGGCCCAGCACGCCACCAAGGTCCGGGTCTTCGGGTTCACCGACGACCTCGGGTCCTACCAGCACGGCAAGGTCCTCTCCAAACGGCGGGCCGACGCCGTACAGCAGGAGCTGGCCACGTCGCTCGGCTCCGACGTCACGTTCGATATCCGCGGCTACAGCGAGGACTACCCGATCGCCTCCAACGCCACCGAGGAAGGCCGTACGAAGAACCGCCGCGTCGAGATCTCCTTCCCTCGCGGCGAGAAGCCCGGGTCGGGCGCGACCTCGTAGAGCCCCCCGGGACGGCGGCACCCCGTACGGCAGCACTCCCGGACCCGGAACCGGCAACCGGATTCGCTGGTGGCCGAATTCGATTGCCAGGTAAGCCCGTGGGCGGGCACTGTGGCGCGCACCCTCCGGACGCGGGGGAGGGGGCCGGCGCCTACGGGGGTGGGGCCGGGCCCCGCGCCTCACCCGCGCCGGGACGGTGGCGGCGCGGCCGGAGCGGGCGGGTCCCCGTTTCGTATACCCCGCCCTTCATCATGGACCGGTGATCAGTGTTCTCTTCGCCGTGCTCACCGCGCTCAGCAACGGCGCCGCATCCGTCTTCCAGCGCCGTGCCGCCGCGAAGGTGCCCGACGCCGAGACGATGCATGTCTCGCTCTTCGGCCATCTGATCCGCCAGCGGGTGTGGCTGGCCGGGGTCGGTCTGGTGATCGTCGCGGCCGTCTGCCAGGCCGTCGCCCTGGCCACCGGGCCCATCGCCGTGGTGCAGCCGATCTTCGTCATCGAACTGCCCGCCACACTGCTGCTCGCCGGTCACCTTCTGCGCGTACGGCTGCCCCGCACCGTCTGGTACGGCGTGGCCGCGGTGACCCTCGGCCTCGCACTCGGGATGGCGACGGCGGCTCCGGGCGGCGGTGGCGAGACCGTCGAGGGCCTGGTGTGGATCCCGGCACTGGTCCTGACCGGGATCTTCGAGGTGGTCCTCATCGGTGCGGCCCTCAAGACCCGCGGCAACTCCCGCGGGGCCCTCCTCGGCCTCGCCGCCGCCTGTGGCTACGCCCTCACCGCCGCCCTGATGAAGGACGCCGTGGCGCGGCTCGGCGAGGGTGACGGGCGGATCCAGCTGCTGACGGCCTGGCAGCTCTACGGCACGGCGGCGGCCGGCGTGGGCGCGCTCTTCCTGCTGCAGAACGCCCTCCAGGCGGGCACCCTGGTCGCGGTCCAGCCGATGCTGACGCTCGGGGACGCGCTCATCAGCATCCTGTACGGCGTGACCCTGTTCGGCGAGAGCCTGCGGACCGGCTGGTGGCTGGTGCCGGAGCTGGGCGCGCTCGCCCTGGTCGCCCTCGGCTGTGTGGAGCTGGCCCGCTCCCCGCTGGCCTCGGGCAACACCGGCCGGCCGCCCAGGGTGAAGTGAACGGCCGGCCGGGCCCGGTGGACGTTACGCCGTGCACTCCACCCGGACCGCGGACACCGCGTGGTGGGCGTTGTCCCGGGACGAGCTGCTCCAGTCGTCCCCCCGGTCGTGGAGCTTGACGGTCAGCAGCCCCTTGGAGACCTTGTACGTGGAGGCGCCGACCCACTGCCCCCGGTGGCTCACCTGCGTGATCGTGAAGCTGCCCAGCTGGGTGTCGTTCCCCGTCGTCCCGTCGTGGACGGTGTAGTACGAGGGCTGCCCGCCCACATGGCGGGCCACGCTGTCGTTCGGGATGTAGACGCTCACCTTGCAGCTCCCCGACGTCACCTTCCCGGTGCGGAAGACCCAGATCACGCTGTTGCCGGAGTCCTTGGAGCTGCTCCCGGACATCGGCATCGAACGGTAGCGGCCCGTGCAGCCGCCGGACGCGTACGAGCCGTCGTGGGTCGTCCACCCCTCCTGGTCGTCGCTGTACGCACCGCGCTCCTCGTATGTGACGGAGCTGCTGGAACAGTGCGGGCCGCCGACCGCGGAGAAGAGCATGGCCGAATTGACCTTGGAGCCATGGCTGGCGGTGCCGTTGCCGCTGCTTCCGCTGCTGCCGTCGCCGCTGCTGTCGGATGAGGAGCCGGGGCCGGACTTCTTGTCGCCCTGTCCCTTCTCCGTCCCGGTGTCCTTGCCGTCGCTCTGCTGACCGTCCTTCTTGCCGTCGGCGGGCTTCTCGCCGGGTCCGCTCACACTGTCCGCGGACGCGGCCTCCGTGATCGGGGGCGCGCCCAGACCGCCCGTCGAGCCCGAGCGCTTCGAACCCCCGGGCAGCGCGGGCCTCCTGGTGGCGTCCGCGCCCGGGACGAATCCGTCGGCGCCCTGACCCGGGTCGGTGTAACCAGCGGCGGCGTTCCGGGAGTTGTGCTTGGGGCCGTCGCCGCCCGTGGCGGAGGCGACGACGAAGGGGAGCGACAGCAGTACGACACCGCCGATGGCGGCAGCGGCGACCATCGGCCGGGACACCTTGCCGGGGGCCCCGGGCCCGCCGCCCTCCACGTCGCTGCCCCCGGGGCCGTTGCCCGCGCTGCCGCCGACGGCGGTCGCGGTAGCGGTGCCTGCCGTGCCGGGCGCGGCATCGGTGGCCGATGAGGTGCGGGTACGGGTGAGACTCGCCAGGGCGGCGACCAGCGCGGGGCGCTTGCGCGGTGCGGCGGTGGCGCCCCGGCCCAAGTCGGCCTGGGGAGCTGCGCCTTCCGCCGGTTCCGTGGCCGGCGCCGCCGCGGGCCGCTCCCCGGCGGGCTGCTCCGTCGCGGCGGGCTCCTCCGCGGTGGTCTGTCCTGCGGGCTCCGTCTCGGGTCCGCCCGCGGGGGCGACCCCGGGGCCCGCGCTCTGCGTGGCGGTCGCGGGGCTGCCGGCCTGGGATGCGGCGGGTATCTCGGCGCCTATGACCCCGCTGACGGCCGACGACGTGACACGGCGCGGTGCGCCGGAGCCGGACTCCGTGACCGGGGGCTTCGCCGCGCCCCGCACCGAGCCGTCCGCCGAACCCTTCTCCGCGCCACCGGCCGGCTCCGGCGCGGCCTCCGCGGCCTCCGCGGCCTCCGCGGTCTCCGCGGTCCCCTCCGGTGTCTCCGCAGCAGCGGACACCTCGCTGTCCGAACCGGGTTCCGTGCTCGCCATGGCCGCCTCGCCTCTCCTGCTTCTCGTGCTGCTCGTGTGCGTCCGTCGTGCGCGTCGCTCGTGGGTGTCAGTCGTTGCCGGACAGTGCGGCGAAGACCTGCGCGGACAGTGTCACGGGTGGATCCTCGTTCTGCTGCTCGCCCTGCCTGAGCCGCTGGTACAGCGACCTCATCCGCTGCTCGATGCTCCGCTCGTGCAGCCTCAGCGCCGTTGCCTGTTCGGCGGTCAGCTGCCCCGACTGCTCGGCCACCTCTATGTCATGGAGCAGGGCGGTGTGTTCCTTCCGTGCCGCGAGCGAGTCGTAGCCTACGGGCACCTTTCCGGTTTTGGCCGGTGGGCTCATGAACCATTCCTCCACCAACTGTCCCAGTTGACGATCGGTGAACGCGTGCAGCCCATGGTCCGCGACCGTGGACCAGTGCATGAAGGAATGGAACAGTCCCGGGGGGACGGGTGCGCCGTACATCAGCTCGCCGACGATGGTGTTGAACCGTGTCCGGTCGCGGGCGAAGCCGAGGTCCAGCACCTCACTCCGGTGATCGATCCGGTACTTCAGCGCCAGGCCCTCGGGCGAGAGGGCCTGGCGCGGGATGAACCTGCTCCTGGGCAGCTTCTTGACGTCCTCCGGGTCCAGGCGAAGGGCGTCGGCCAGCCGTGTCAGATAGCGCGGGTGCACGCCGAGGGCGAAGGCTTCGGCCGCTGTCTCGCGCGGGACGGGCGGCAGCCGGCGGGCGACCGAGCCGTCGTACACCGCCTTGGCCTCGGCGAGATCCTTGGTGATCATGTCGGACATGGTGAGCCGCTTGTCGGGTTCCGCGGCGGACACCCAGTCCCGTTGGGTGTGCACAAAGGACGAGAAGTCCCACCACTCGGAGAGCGGCACACCGATTTCCGTCATTCGCTTGACGAGTTCGGCCGTGGAGTGCGGTCCGGCGCCCAGACGGACGGTGAGCTTGTCGAGCGCGGCGAGGGCCGGGCCGAGGAGAGTGGGTCCCCGCAGGGCGACCTCGATGCTCGTCAGGTCGGAGGGGCGCAGTCCGAGGGCCTGGGCTGCCGCCGCCGTGCGGTCGGCGCCCGCGCCCGTCTCCGTGCCTGTGCCCGTCTCCGTGCCCGCGTTCGTGCTTGTGCCGGGGCCGGTGGGGTTCGCGCTTCGGTACTTCGCCAACAACAGACGTACGCCCGGCTCGTCGACCAGTCCGGCCGGGGTGTTGCGGCGCAGGGAAGCCGCCACGTCCGCCGTCCAGACCGGGCCCAGCTCGTGGTGCGGCTGACCCTGCGGACCCTCCCAGCCGGACGGCAGTTCCGGTACCGGCGGCAGCAGAGGTGTGGCCCGGGACAGGAACGTGTCCATTTCCTCCCGGACGTCGGGGTCGAACCCCATCAGGTTCTTCAGCGTGCCCGGGTTCGGGGAGCCCGCCATGATGTCCGTCAGTTCCGTGCTGTCTTCGCTCACCGTCGGGTCGTCCACCGGCGACAGCTCCACGCCAAAGCTGATCAGGCTCAGTTCGCGGTGTCCGGACGGGTCGGGCCGGTTGAAGCCGGCCAGCTGCGTCTGCGTCTTGGGCAGCATGTCGGTCAGATCCTCGCGCAGCTCCGGGGACAACGCCGGATGCCGCAGCTCCCGGGTGATGTGCACCCCCAGCGAGCCGTCCGAGTGGATCACCCGCTGGACGCGGAACGGTGCCGCCGTGCCATCCGGTCCGGGCTCCCCGAAACGTACGGGGGCGGTGGCCGCGAGCACCTGGGGCGAACGCTTCGGGGCCGGCGGCTGGAACGACGAAGGCCGGATCCAGAGCTGCTCGCCGTCGCGGACGTGTCCGTGCATCCGTACGCCGTTGTGCACGCCCTCCCAGAGATAGCCGCCCTCCGGGACCTCCACCAGGGAACCGGTGGAGTGTGCGTTGCGGTGGGCCATGACTATCTCGGCCCAGCGATTGGAGGAGGGGAAGAGCAGGTGGGCGGTGGCCACCTCGCCGTCGGCGCCGACCATGGCCTCGTTCTCCTGGTCGCCGAGCAGCCACCCGGAAGGCGGCAGGGTGCCGTCGGCGGCCGCTTGTGCCGTCCGCCCCCGCAGGTTCGGGTCCTTGAACCAGACGCGGGCCCACCGGGTGCCGTTCGGGAGCGAGGCCCACAACGGGTCCACGAAGACGCCCTGGTCGAGCTGCGCGTCGGCCCCGCGCGCACCGATCATCTTGTAGTGGACGCCGGTCCGGCTGTGGGCGGCGCCGTACATCACGAAGTGCAGGGCCCTCTCACCGATCGCGGGCTCATTGCTGAGCCCCGGCGGTGGTGCGAGTTCGGCGGGTGGCACGAGGGGGGCGGGCGGTCCGAGTGGGGCGGGCGACACGAGTGGGGCGGGCGGGCCGAATTGGCCGGGCGGCAAGGTCTCGGTCTGGTCGGAGTGGGGCGCGAAGTCGGTGATGGTGCCGGTGAGGCCGGCGGTGCCCTTGATCCGTACACCCTGGTAGATGCCGTCGAAGTGATAGCTCCCCGGCGTGATGCCGGGGGTGTCCGTGGTGGGTACCAGACCGCCGGCGCGCTGCTCGTGCAGATACACCTGCCGGACGGCGTACACCACCTCTTCGAGGGTCCAGTGGTCCGGGAACACCGTCCGCACGCTGCCGTCGGCGTGGGTGCCCGCCTGGTAGGTGCCGTTCGGGTTGCGCACGCCGGTGGCCACCGGGCGGGGCCGGTCGACGGCGCCGTGCGGCGCGAGCAGGCCGATGGCTCCGGTGCGGGGGTTCCCGCGCAGGACCCGTTCCCGTACGTCGAGCGGGATGTTGGCGGTGGGCTTCGGTATCCGCAGTGCCGCTCCGATCGAGGTGCCCAGCAGCTGGAGGTCGCGGGGCATGATCCGCAGATGCGGCGACAGTCGCGCCGAGGGCTGGAAACGGCTGTCGACCCTGATGCGGCCGAAGAGCGGGTCGATGTAGCTGCCGCCCATCAGCGCGTGATCGTCGTAGACCGGCCTGTGGTCGGACCCCGGGGCGTCGTGCCGGTAGTAGTCCCACAGGCCCAGCAAGTGACCGATCTCGTGGGCGGGCATGTGCAGTTCGGATCCGATGGTCTCCTCGGAGACGTGCCACTCGGAGGAGCGCGACCGGCCGTTGCCAGTCGGGTCGTGGTGCAGCTCGATGATGTGGTGCGCTTGGTCCGGGTCGTCGGTGAACTCGGCCCGTACCAGCAGCAGATCGCCGTTCGGCAGGCGGTGCCGCGGCTCGTTGAAGTACGTATCGAGGCTGCGGACCGTCGCGGCCTCGACGGCCTCGACGAGTTCGGTGGTGGCTCCGCCCTGGGGGTCCAGGTGGATATGTACGGTGACCTCCGCGCTGGTGACACCGTCCGGCCCTTCGGTGCGCCGGGCGGTGAACCGGCGTTCCCGGACGGGCCCCGTGTAGCCCGAGCTGTCCAGGAACGCGTCCGATGGCTGGGGGATCTCGACGCTGCCCGGAGTGGGACCGTCGGAGGGAGCGGGGGGCTGCGGGGTGACAGGGGTGTCCGGGACGGTGGGTGCCTGCGGTGGGACAGGGCTCCACTGGGGGTTCGCGGGGCTCTGCGGAAGGGCGGTGGACAGGGACTGGTGGGGCTGGAGGGGCGCGTGAGGGGCCGCGGGCCGCGGTTCCACGGACTGCGGTTCCACGGGCTGCGGTTCCACGGGCTGGTGGGGCGGCTGCGGGTCCGCAGGCCGGTGGGGCGCGGACTGGTCCGCGGACAGCGTCACGGGCGGGCCGTCGTCCTGGAGCACACCCCCCTCGTAGTCGAGGTCCAATATGGCCAGCTGGCCCTTGATGTGCTTCTCGCGTCTGGCCAGTTTCTCCGCCAGCTCTGGAGGGAGCGGCCCCGACAGCCTGGCGAGTTCCACCGCAAGGAGCAGATCGGCGTGTTGCTGCCCGTCCTTGCGCAGGTCGAAGCTCGCAGGCACCTGGTCGGTGCCGTCATTCGTCTTCACCCGCCAGTGCCCCACCAGCTCCCGCAGGCGCTGATCCGTGAAGATGCTCAGGGGCAGGTGCGACACACCGGACCAGTTCATGAAGGAGTGGAAGCGCTTCTCGGCGAGGGTGGATTCGCTGCCCAGTAGTTCGTCGGCGACGGTGTTGAACCGTGTCTGCTCGCGGGCGAGGCGGACCTGCTCCCGGCTCTCGCGCTCGCTGACCAGGTAGTCGCGCGCCATGGCCTCGGGCGAAAGGGGCCGCTGCCAGTAGGACTTGTCCCTGCCCAGGTTGGTGACGTCTTCCGGGCGTACGTGGAGGGTGTCGGCCAGTCGTTCCAGATAGTTCGGGTGTACGCCCAGCGCGTACGCCTCGGCTGCCGTCTCGGGCGGGACGAACGGCAGGGCGCGCGAGTCGTTGCGCAGCTTCTTGGCTCCGGCCAGGTCCTTGCCGACCACGTCGGACAACCGGATCTGCTTGGTGTGCAGATACGACGAGAAGGACCACCATGTGGAGAGCGGCGCACCGATTTCCGTCATCCGGCGGATGAACGGGCCGGTGGGCCCGGCCTCCAGCCGGGCGGTCAGCCGGCCGAGTGCGTCGAGGGCCGGGCGCAGGGGGGCGGTGCCCCGCAGGATGGTCTCGATGCTGGTGAGGTCGGAGGGGCGCAGTCCGAGGGCTTCGGCCGCCGCGGCTGTGCGGTCGGTGCCGATGCCGGTGCCCGCGTTCTGGTTCCCGCCTCTGTGGGTGTGCGCGTTCGTGAGCGGGCCGGACGGCTGACGGCTTCGATGCTGCTCCAGCAACCTCTGTACGCCGGGCTCGTCGAGCAGTCCTGCCGGGGTGTTGCGGTGGAGCGAAGTCGTCACGTCCGATGCCCAGACCCGGTCCTGCTCGCGGTGCGGCTGCCCCTGCGGGACCTGCCAGCCGGCCGTTGTCTGCGGCACTGGAGGCAGCAGGTTGGCGACGCTGAGCAGGAGGTGGTCCATTCGCCGTTGGTCGGTGGGGTCGACCGTCATCACTGCTGTCAGGGCGCCCGTGGCCGAGCCGGTCAGGATGCCGGGTACTTCGGGGTGGTCCTTGAGCGTCGTCACCGGGTCGGCCATCAGTGACAGCGCTATGTCGAAGGTGACCCAGCTCAGTTCGCGCCGCCGAAACGGGTCGGCCCGGTCGAACGCGGCGGTCAGTCGCTCACGCATCTCCGGCAGATGCCGGCCGACCAGTCGGCCGTGCTGCTCCGGGAGCAGCGACGGATACTGCAGGACCCGGGTGATACGCATCCCCAGGGTGCCGTCCCGGTGGATCACCCGGTGGACGTGGAACAGCGCCGGCGTCCCATCCGGCTTGGGCAGGGTGAAATGTAGGGGAGCGGTGACCGCGAGCACCTCGGACAGGCCCGGCCGGAGCGGCGGTTGGTATGTCGAGGGCCGGACCCACAGGTGTTCGCCGTCACGGACGTGTCCGTGCATCCTTACGTCGTTGTACACGCCCTCCCAGAGATAGCCGCCCTCCGGGACCTCCACCCACGAACGGCTGATGTGCGCGTCGCGGTGGGCCACGACGATCGCGTTCCAGAGATCGTGCGTCGACCAGCGTTCGGGGAAGAGCAGTTGGCCGATGCTCGTCGTGCCGTCGGTGCCGAGTATGGCCCCGTTCTCCTGGTCGCCGAGCTGCCACGGGGAGGGGGGCCGATCGCCGTTGGCGGCGGCCCGTTCCGTCCGCTCCCGCAGGTTCGGGTCCCGGAACCAGACCGTGGCCCACTTGGTGCCGTTCGGGTGCGCGGTCCACAGCGGGTGGATGTGGACGCCCTGGTTGTACTGCGCGATGGCCCCTTCAGGACCGGGCAGCGCGTAGTGGACACCGGTCCTGTTGTGGGTGGAGCCGTACGTCAGGAAGTGCAGCGCGGCCTCGCCGATCGCGGCGTCGTCGGTGAATCCGGGCATAGGGGCGGGGTATTGGAGATGGCCGGTCAGTTCGGGACGGACCGGTATTTCGAGGTGGAGGGGCGTCTCCAGATCGGTCTGGTCGTGGTGGGGTGCGAAGTCGGTGATGGTGCCTTTGCCGTCGGCGGTGCCCTTGATCCGTACGCCCTGGTAGTCGCCGGTGAAGCGGTAGTTCCCCGACTCGATTCCACGGGCGCCCGTGGTGGGTACGAGACGGCCGGCGGCCTGCTCGCGCAGATACACCTGGCGTACGGCGTACAGCGCCTCCTCCATGGTCCAGTGGTCGGGGAACACCGTCCGGGCGCTGCCGTCGGGGTTGGTGCCCGCCCGGTAGGTGCCGTTCGGGTTGCGCCCGCCGGTGGCCACCGGGCGGGGCCGGTCGGCTGCGCCGTGCGGGGCGAGCAGGCCGACGGCTCCGGTGCGGGGGTCGCCGCGCAGGACCCGTTCCCGTACGTCGAGCGGGATGTCGGCGGGGACCCGTGATGTGTCCTGGTGCGCCGCTCCGATCGAGGTGCCCAGCACCATGAGGTCGCGGGGCATGATCCGCAGATACGGCGACTTGGTCGATGGACGCTGGAAGTTGTTGTCGGACACGATCCGGCCGAAGAGCGGGTCGGCGTAGTTGCCGCCCATCAGCGCGTGCTCGTCGTAGACCGGCCAGGACTTGTACCCCTCCAGCGGATCGCGGTAGTAGTCCCACAGGCCCATGAGGTGACCGATCTCGTGGGGCGGCATGTGCGACTGGGAATCGATGGTGTCCATGGAGAGGCGCCAGTTCCCGCTGTCGCTCCGGCCGGTGCCGTCGCGGTCGAGGTGCAGCGCGATGGTGTGGTGCGCCCGCTTCGGGTCGTCGGTGAACTCGGCCCTCACCCGCAGCAGATCGCCGTTCGGCAGTCGGTGGCCCGGGTCGTCGTAGTACTTCTTGAGGCCGCGGTCCGTCATGTCCTTGGTGGCCTGGATGAGCTCCGGGGTCACACCGTCCTGGGCGTCCAGGCGGATGCGTACGGTGATCTCCGCCTGGGTGACACCGTTCGGCAGGACGGTGCGCCGGGCGCTGAACCGGCGTTGACTCACGGGTCCCGCGTGGCCCGCGCTCTTCAGGAACTCGGGGGAGGGCCGGGAGATCTTGACGCTGTGCGGGGCGGGATCAGCAGCCGGCGGCGGCAGGGGAGCCGACGGGCGCAGGGCTGTGGGCCGCTGCGGGGGGACGGTGACCGGCGCCGGCGCGGAATGCGACCGGCCTCGTGTTGCGGGTGCCCGTGTTGCGGGTGCCCGAGGCGGGAGAGGGCTCTGCGAGGGGTTCGCGGGGCTCTGGGGGAGGAAGGCGGGCGGAGACTGCGGGTGCGGCGCCGCGGGCTGGTGGGGCGCGGGCGGGCCGGCCTCCTGAAGCACGCCCCCCACGTACTGCTCGTCCAACTGCTTCTGCCGGGCCTTGATGCGCTCGTCGTGGTTCTCCAGGGCCTCCTCCCTCGCCGGGTCCAGCAGCGTCGACTTGTCGGCCGAGTGGAGCAGCTCGGCATACCGCTCCCGTTCATCGAACGGGTCGTAGTCATCGGGCACCTGGTCGGTGCCGTCATTCGTTTCCACCCGCCAGTGCTCCACCAGCTCGCGCAGGCGCCGGTCGGTGAAGATGTGCAGCCCCTCGCTCGCGACCTCGGACCAGTGCATGAAGGAGCGGTAGCGCGCGTATGTGAGGTCGGGTTCGCTGCCCAGCAGTTGGTCGGCGACCGTGTTGAACCGTATCTGGCTGCGGGTGAAGCGGAAATCCTCCAGCCTCTGATAGTTGTCGATCCAGTATTTCCGCGCCAGGGCCTCAGGTGCGTGGGGTTGCTGCCGGAAGGTCTCGTATTCACCCAGACCGAGGACATCTTCCGGGGCCAGGTGGAGGGCGTCCGCCAGCCGCTGCAGATAGCTCGGGTGCATGCCCAGGGTGTAGGCGAGGGACCGCGTATCGTCCGGGACGCGCGGGAGCGGTTCGGCGCGCGAGTCTTCGTACAGCTTCTTGGCCCTGGCCGGGTCCATGGCGGCAACCTTGGACATCGTCTGCCCCTTGGTGTGCAGATACGACGAGAAGTGCCACCACTCGGAGAGCGGCACACCAATTTCAGTCATCTGCTTCACGAGCTCGCGCGTGGAGTTCCCCAGGCCCATGCGGCCGGCCAGCTGGCGGAGTGACGTGAGGGCCGTGCGGATGGGGGTGGACCCCCGCAGGGCGTCCTCGATGCTGGTGAGGTCGGAGGGTCGCAGCCGGAGGGCCCCGGCTGCCGCGGCCACACGATGGGCGCTGACGACCGTGTCTGTGCCGGTGCTCGTGAGCGGACCAGGTGTTTCCTGGCCCCGGTGCTGTGCCAACAGCGTCCGTACGCCGGGCTCGTCGAGTATCCCGGCCGGGGTGTTGCGGTGCACCGAAGTCGTCACGTCCGACTCCCAGACCGACTTCAGGACCGGGTTCTGCTCGTGGTGCGGCTGCCCCTGCGGGGCCTGCCAGTCGGCCGGTCGTTCCGACAGCGGCGGCAGCAGGTCCTGAATGCCGCGCAGGAAGGTGTCCATGCCCGCTTCGTCGGCGGGGTCGACCGCCATCAGGTCCGGTATGAGGGGGCTGAGGTCTTCGTCGGACTGCGCGAGCTTGACCAGTTCGGAGTCGGCCCCGAGTTCCATCGCCTCGTCTTCGGTCGGTGACAGTTCTATGTCGAAGGTGACCAGGCTCAGTTCACGGTGTCGGTACGGGGAAAGCTGATTGAATTCGTCGGCCAACTGCTCACGTATGTCCGGCAGCAGATTGTCGAGCAGGTGGTCGCGGAACTCGTCGGACAGCGAAGGATGCGGCAGGACTCGGGTGATGTGGAGCCCCAGGGTGCTGTCCTGGTGGATCACCCGCTGGATGCGGAACGGCGCCGGCGTGCCATCCGGTTTGGTCAGGACGACATCTACGGGAGCCGTGACCGCGAGCACCTCGGCGGACGTGTGGGAGAGCGGCGGTTGGTCTGTCGAGGGCCGGACCCACAGGTGTTCGCCGTCGCGAACGTGTCCGTGCATCCTTACGTGGAGGTGCACGTTCTCCCGCAGATAGTGGTGCACGCCCTCCCACAGATAGCCACCCTCCGGGACCTCCACCCATGAGTCGGTGCTGCGTGCGGTGCGGTGGGCTCCGGCTACCGCGTCGCGGAGATCGGACAGCGACGAGTATTCGGGGAAGAGAAGCTGACCGGTGGCCGTCATGCCGTCGGAGATGAGCACGGTCCCGTTCTCCCGGTCGCCGCGCTGCCATTCGACAGGCGGCGGGGCGCCGTCGGCGGCGGCCTGTGCCGTCCGCCCCCGCACGTTCGGGTCCCTGAACAGGACCGTGGCCCATTGGGTGCCGTTCGGGTATGCGGGCCACAGCGGTTCGATGGAGACGCCGTGTTTGTCCTGCGCGAAGGCCCCGGCGTCACCCGGCAGCGTGTAGTGGACGCCGGTTCGGTCGGAGGCGGAGCCGTATGTCAGGAAGCGCAGTGCGACGTCTCCGAATGCGGGTTCGTCGGTGAGTTCGCGGGGTGGTGGTGGTTCGAGGTGGGTGGGCGGTTGCAGGTCTGACTGGTCGGGGTGGGGCGCGAAGTCGAGGATGGTGCCGGTGGTGTCGGCGGTGCCGTTGATGCGTACGCCTTGGTAGACGCCGTCGAAGGTTCTGCGTCCGGAGCGTACGGGGTGTCCGTGGCGTTCGGACCGGATCGTGTCGGTGGTGAGGCTGCCGGTCCTGACGTGGTCGAGGTAGACCTGGCGGACGGCGTGCAGGACTTCTTCGGGGCTCCAGTGGTCGGGGAACATTGTCCGGTCGGTGCCGTCGGGCTGTTTGCCTGCCGGGTAGGTGCCGTTGGGGTTGCGTGGTCCGGTGGCTTCGGGCTGGGGCCGCCCCGAGGGGCCGCGTGGGGCGAGCAGGCCGGTGGTGCCGGTGCCGGGGTTGCCGCGCAGGACTCGATCCCGTACGTCGAGCGGGATGTGCGCCCTGGTTCCGTCGTGCTCGCCCGGGGCCACGCCGGGGGTCTGCGACCAGGCGTCGTCGATGGACGTGGTGAGCAGCAGCAGGTCACGGGGCATGATCCGCAGCGACGGGTCGAACCGCCCGGTGACAGCCATGTGGTCCATGCTGAACTGCACGAGTCCCGCGTCGTCGGTGTAGTAGCCGGACATCAGCGAGTGGTCGTCGTACACCGGTCGCAGCGGCACGTCCTCCCTGGCTTCGCGGTACTGGTCCTGGAAGCCGAGGAGATGGCCGGTCTCGTGCGCGATGATGTGCGACTTGTCGACTCCGTTCGCGCCGCCGTCCGAGACGTACCAGGTGGCGCTGTTGTCCCGGCCGGTCCCGTCCGGGTCCGGGTGCAGTTTCACCGTGTGGTTCGAATGTGCGGGGTCGTCGACGAACTCCATCTTCACCCGCAGCAGATCTCCGTTCGGGAGACGGTGGTTCGGGGTGTTGAAATACGCCTCGATGCCGCGCTCCGCCATCTCCTGGGCGTACTCGACGTGCCTGTCGGTGGCGCCGGGCTGCAGGTCCAGATAAATGCGCACCGTGACTTCGGTGCGCACACTGCCGTCGCTGAGCTGGGTGCGCTCCACGGCGAACCCGCGCACCCAGACGGGCGCGGCGATCCCGCCCCTGGCCATGGTCCGGTTGCTGGGCCGGAGAACGTCGGCCGTACCCAGCGAACGGATGACGGTGACCGGCTCGGGGCGGCGAGCCGGGGGGAGATCGGCGACGGCGTACTTGGCGGTGGGCGTGAGTGCGGGCGCGGGTGTGGCGGTGAGGGTGGGAGCAGGAGCAGGAGCAGGAGCAGTAGCAGTAGCGGGCGTGGGTATGGATGCCGGGGCCCTGTGCGGGCCGGCGTGTGGCTGGATGGAGGTCGGCTGGGCGGGGTGCGGGTCCGTGGGAGGTGTCGCGGGCGGGCCGTCGTCCTGGGACACGCCGCCCACGTACCGCCTGTCCAGATCCGTCAGCTGGGGCTGGACGGCGAACTCCTGGTAGAGGGCCAGGTCGTCCGTCAGTTTCTGGGGCAGTGGGCCCGACCGCCGGGCGAGTTCCACCGTAAGGAACAGATCGGCCCGGACCCTCCCGTTCTTGCGCGGGTCGAAGTCCGCGGGCACTGGGGTGGTCCCGTCCTTCGTCTCCTTGCGCCAGTGCTCCGCCAACTCCCGCAGGCGCTGATCCGTGAAGACCTCCAGGCCCAGGTACTGCGCCTCCTTGGACCAGTGCATGAAGGAGCGGAACCTCTGCTCCGTGCGGGAGGGTTCGCCGCCGAGCAGTTGGTCGGCGATGGTGTCGAACCGGGTGCGGTCGCCGGCGATGCGAATGTCTTCTTGCTTCTCGCGTTCTCTGTCGCGGTAGTTCTGCCCCAGGGTTTCGGGTGAAAGGGGTTGCTGCCAGTAGGTCTTGTCCTCGCCCAGGTTGGTGACGTACTCCGGGCGTACTTGGAGGGTGTCAGCCAGTCGTTTCAGATAGTTCGGGTGCACACCCAGTTCATGGGCCTGGGCTGCCGTGTCGTGCGGGATGAGTGGCAGGGGGCGGGTGCGCGAGTCGTTGAGCAGCTTCTTGGCTCCGGCCAGGTCCATACCGACCACGTCGGACAGCCGGCCCCGCTTGGTGTGCAGGTACGACGAGAAGTGCCACCACTCGGAGAGCGGCGCACCGATTTCCGTCATCCGGCGGACGAACGGCCCTGTGGGCCCGGCCTCCAGTCGGGCGGTCAGCCGGTCGAGCGCGTCGAGGGCCGGATGCAGGGGGCCGCTGCCCCGCACAGCGACGTCGATGCTGGTGAGGTCGGAGGGGTGCAGTCCGAGGGCCTGGGCTGCCGTGGCCGCGCGCTCGATGTTTGTGCCTGTGCCTGTGCCTGGCTCTGTGCCAGCGCCTGGGTCTGTGCCTGCGCTCGCGTTCGGGACGGGGCCGGGCTGCGGATTCTGGCTTCCGTGCTGCGCCAGCAACTCCCGTACGCCGGGCTCGTCGAGCAGTCCGGCGGGGGTGTTGCGGTGCACCGAGGCCGTCACGTCCGATGCCCAGACCGGGTCCTGCCCGTGGTGCGGCTGCCCCTGCGGACCCTGCCAGCCGGCCGGTGTCCGCGGTACCGGAGGCAGCAGTTCCGCCACGCTGTACACGAAGGAGGACAGGCCCTGCTGGTCGGTGGGGGCGAACAGCGTCAGGTCCTGCAGGGTGCTCGTGTCCACGTTGTCCATCATGATCTGGAACAGTTCGGAGCGGCGGGGGATCGTCGTCGTGACGTTCGTCGGGGACAGCTCTACGGCGAAGGTGATCCTGCTCAGTTCGCGGCGCTGGAGCGGGTCGAGCACCTTGAACTCGGCGGCCAGCTGCCTGCTTACCTCCGGCAGCTGCTGGTCGACCAGTCGGCTGTGTACCTCCCCGCCCAGCGAAGGACGCGGCAGAATCCGGGTGACGCGCATGCCCAGGGTGCTGTCCTGGTGGATCACCCGCTGGACGTGGAACAGCGCCTCCGTGCCATCCGGCTTGGGCACACTGAATTGCAGGGGAGCGGTGACCGCGAGTACCTCGGCGGACGTGGCTGAGAGCAGCGGTTGGTATGTCGAGGGCCTGACCCACAGGTGTTCGCCGTCGCGGATGTGTCCGTGCATCCGTACGCCGTCATGCACGCCCTCCCACAGATAGCCGCCCCCCGGGGCGTCCGCCCGCGAACCGTTGCCGAGCGCGTGGTCGTGGGCTCTGGCTACCGCCTTCCGGAGATCGGACAGCGACCAGCGGTCGGGGAAGAGCAGTTGGCCAGTGGTCACCGTGCCGTCGGCGCCGAGCACGGCTCCGTTCTCCTGGTCGCCGCGCTGCCATTCGAGAGGAGGCGGGGCACCGTTGGCGGCGGCCTGTGCCGTCAGCCCTCGCAGGTTCGGTTCCTTGAACCAGACGTTGGCCCACTGGGTTCCGTTCGGATGCGCGGCCCACGTCGGATTGACCAGGACGCCGTGTTTGCGTTGCGCGAGGGCTCCGCCCGGACCGGGCATCGCGTAGTGGACGCCGGTTCTGCCGGAGGTGGAGCCGTAGGTCAGGAAGCGCAGCGCGACGTCCCCGTACGCGGGTTCGTCGTACGGATCGCGGGGTGGTGGTGGTTCGAGGTGGGTGGGCGGTTGCAGGCCGCTCTGGTCGGGGTGGGGTGCGAAGTCGGTGATGGTGCCGGTGTTGGCGTTGGCGGTGCCCTTGACGCGTACGCCTTGGTAGACGCCGTCGAACGTCCTGCGTCCGGCGTGGTCGGGGTCGGGGTCGGTGGTGAGGCTGCCGGTCCTGACGTGGTCGAGGTAGACCTGGCGGACGGCGTGCAGGACTTCTTCGGGGCTCCAGTGGTCGGGGAACATTGTCCGGTCGGTGCCGTCGGGCTGTTTGCCTGCCGGGTAGGTGCCGTTGGGGTTGCGTGGTCCGGTGGCTTCGGGGCGGTGTCGTCCGGAGGGGCCGCGTGGGGCGAGCAGGCCGGTGGTGCCGGTGCTGGGGTTGCCGCGCAGGACGCGTTCCCGTACGTCGAGCGGGATGTGGGCCTTGGCCTTGTCGTGCTTGCCCGGGGTCACGCCGGGGGTGTGTTTCCAGGCGGCGTCGATGGCTGTGGAGAGCAGCAGCAGGTCACGGGGCACGATCCGCAGCGACGGGTCGAACCGCCCTCCAGCCATGTGGTCCATGCTGAACTGCACGAGACCCGCGTCGTCGGTCCAGTAGCCGGACATCAGCGAGTGGTCGTCGTACACCGGCCGCAGCGGCACGCCCTCCCTGGCTTCGCGGTACTGGTCCTGGAAGCCGAGGAGATGGCCGGTCTCGTGCGCGATGATGTGCGACTTTTCTTTCGCGTTTGCGCCGCCCTCCGAGACATACCAGGTGCCGCTGTCGTCACGGCCGGTCCCGTCCGGGTCCGGGTGCAGTTTCACCGTGTGGTGGGCTTGTGCGGGGTCGTCGACGAACTTCATCTTGACCCGCAGCAGATCGCCGTTCGGGAGACGGTGGTTCGGGGTGTTGTAGTACGCGTCGATGCCGCGATCCGCCATCTCCTCGGCGTACTCGGCATGTCGGTCGGTGGCGCCCCCCTGCAGTTCCAGATGGATGCGCACCGTGACTTCGGCGCGCACACTGCCGTCGCTGAGCTGGGTGCGCTCCACGGCGAACCCGCGCACCCAGACGGAAGCGGCGGCCCCGCCCCGGACCATGGTCCGGTTGCTGGGCGGGAGCACCTCGGCAGTACCCAGCGAAAGGTCGTCGGAGACCGGCTCGGGAGCCGTCGGGAGTTCGGCGACGGAGTGGTCGGCGGTGTGCTGGGAAGCGGGTGTGTGCGTGGGGGTGTGTGCCGGGGCCACTGGCGGGGACGGGTGGGGCACGAGCGGGGGCGAGGACATCACGGTGTCCCCGTCCTCGTCCAGCAAGGCATCCTCGCCCATCACCGTGTCCTCGTCGACGACCGGGGGCGTCGGTGTGCGTTGTCCGGCGGGAGCGGTCGGTCCGGTGACCGTTGCGGGACTCATGGGGTTGTTCGCCCACAGAGCGGCGAGCCGCTGAGCGAGTTCGGTCTGCTGCTCCTCCACGATGGGGCTCAGCTCGTTGAGTCCCAGATAGGCATGGAGGAGCGCCGTGGGGTCGGTGCCCCTCTCGGCCTGACTGACCCCGAAACGGGCGAGGTTCACATGGTGGTCGAACTCGTCCTGCAACGTCCGGAGCACCGCGGGATCGAAATGGGCGGGTGGTGACGCAGCCGGAGTGTCCCTCGCCGCAGACCAGTTGGTGATCAGGTGCGCCAACTGTTCGTCCGAGAAGGGCCGCAGACCGAAATCGGAGGTGGTGGTCCAGTGGAGGAAGCTGCGGTAGTCGCGGTCGGTGTCGCTGGTCCGGATAAAGTCCCCGCCGAGCACGTTCTCGGTGACGGTGGCGAACCGCTCGCGGTCCAGCTCGGCCCTGAGGTTCTCGACTTCCGCGCGCCGGCTGACGAGATACTCGTGCCCCAGGTACTCGGGGGTGGCGGCGCGCTGCCACGCGGAGGGATCGCCGCTGAGCCGGGCGACGGCGAGGGGGCCGGGCAGGTTGAGGGCTTTGACCAGCCTGGTCAGGAAGAGGGGGTGCACGTCCAGCGCGTGAGCGACGGCAAGGGTGTCCGAATCGGGCTTCGGGACCTTGGTCGTCCGCCATTGGGCGGTCTGCTGGCCGACCGGGTCCATGTGGGGGAGGCCGATCAAGCTCTGCAGGCTGTCGCCCTGGTTGTGCAGGAAGGTCGACAGGTCCCACAAGTCGAGCACGGAAACCTGGAGTTCCGTCATCCGCTGGACGAGCGTGGGCACGTGCAGGTGGTTGTCGACGCGGCCCGCCAGAGTGGTGAGCCTCTGGAACGCCTCGCTGGGAGAGGACGAACTGCGCAGTATGGGCGAGATGCTGAGCAGGTCGGCGGGCTGCAGGCCCAGCACATCCGCCAGGGCGGCCTCGTGCACCGGGTTCACCTGGGTGTTGTGCCCGGCAAGTGGGGCAGGTGTCTCGTGGCCGGCCGTCTCGTGGCCGGGTGTCTCCAGCGGGAGTGTTTCAGCACGGGGAGTGCCGGGGCCGGGTGTCAGGGGTGCGCCGGGTGTCTCGGGACCGGGTGTCCGCGGTACGGACATGCCGGCGGCGGGTGACTCGGGGAAGGGCGTCTCGAAGTAGGGAGACCCGGGGAGGAGCGACTCCGGGAACGGCGACTCGGGGGAAAGCGTGCCAGGCGTGGACGGCCCCGCTCCGGGCGTCTGTGGGGTGGGCGTTTCTACGCCGGGCGTCAGCGGCGCGGGGGTACCGGGACCGTCCACCGAAGGGCGCGGGACAGGAACCGCGCGGACCTGGGCCCCGAGGATGAGCAGCGACCCGCGGTCGATCCGGGTGACGAGCTTGACGCCCGGCTCCGGTGTCGTCTCGATGATCAGGGTGCCGGGCCGGGAGGTGTCCTGGCGGCGCGGTGCGTTGCCGCGGGCCGCGTGCAGGGCCGCGAGCCGCAGCCGGTCGGCCGTCCAGCTCTGCCCCAGGGACGCGCCGGACGTCCCGTTGTAGTCCGGATCGAAGGCGGCCTCGGTACGGGCCACCACCTCCGCCTCGGTCGTCCCACGGGTCACATGGGGCGCGTCGTCGGCCGTCCGGCGCGCCGACAGCAGCTCCCGGACGCCCGGCTCGTCCAGCAGGCCGTGCCTGGTGTGACGGCGCAGCGCGGCGGTGATGTCCGCCCGCCAGAGCCTCTCCTGCTGGGCGTTCCCGTCCGTGTGCGCCGTGTGCCCGGGCGGCTTGTGCCAGGAATCGCTGTCCTCCGGCACCGGCTGCCGGTGCTCCAGCACCTGGCGTACGAGCGCGGTCCGGTCCGCCACGGGGTCCCGGTCGAGGCCCAGCAGCCGGTCGGCGGCCACCGAGGCGTCCTGGGTCGACAGGTCGCCGAGGTCCGAGCCGTCGATGTGCCGGCCCGGCCCGTCCGCCGGCCTCAGCTCCACCGCGAACCGGGTCAGCGGCAACTGCCCATCGGCACGGGACGGGTTCGATGCGTTGTGGTGGACGTCGATGTGCTGCTGCACCGCCGCCGCCTGCTGCCGCAGCGACTCGACCTCGGTGGGAGGCATTTCCCTGGGGTAGGTGACGACCCGGGTGAGTGACAGCCCCCGGTCGCCGCCCTCGAACACCACGTGCTCGACCCGGAATTCGGCCAGGCCGCCGGTCGGCCTTGCGATCGTCACCGGCGTCGGGCCGGTGACGGCGATGACGCTGTCCTGGTTCCACTCGGCACGCGGCTGGAAGCGGGAGGGACGGAACCAGCGGTGCTCCCCGTCCTTCACGAAGCCGTGTATGCGGACACCGTTGGCGTCGCCCTCCCACAGGTATCCGCCCTCGGGCAGCACCTCGAAGAGGCCACCGGCCAGGGCGGCCCGGTGGGCGTCGCGTGCGGCGTCGCGCAGGACTCCGGCGCTCCAGGAGGACGGGAACAGCATCCGGGGATGGATCTCGTGCCCGTCCGGGGTGCTCATCTCGGGGACGTCGCCCCTGGCGACCCGGAAGCGCACCTGATCGCCGCCCGGCCGGCCTCCCGATCCACGCGTCGGCTCGCGGAACCAGACCTGGGCCTGTTGCACTCCACCGGGCCCCGGTGTCTCGAACCGGTCGAAGATGATGCCGCGTTCTCTCTGCGGGAGGTCGTTCTCCGCGTGGGCGTAGTGGACACCGGTCCGGGTGGACGGGTCCCCGCGCAGCAAGAACTGGCCGGCCGCCTCGCTGATGGCCGGGTCGTCGCCGACAACGCGCGGGGGAGGGGGCGTGAGGTGGGCGGGGGGTTCCAGACCCGACTGGTCGGGGTGGGGCGCGAAGTCGGTGATGTCGCCGAGGGAGTCGGCGGTGCCCCGGATTCGTACGCCCTGGTACTCACCGTCGAAGACGGACCGCCCGGAGCGCCCCGGGCTGGGCGTCAGCCCGCCGGTCCGGACGCTGTGCAGATAGACCTGCCGGACGGCGTGCAGGACCTCGTCCGGGCTCCAGTGGTCGGGGAACATCGTCCGGACGGTGCCGTCCGGACGGTTGCCCGCCTGGTAGGTGCCGTTGGGGTTGCGTTCCCCGGTCGCGGGGGGGGGGGGGCGCCCCCCCCCCGCGCCCGGGCGGCGCCCCCCGCCGGGGGGCGGGGCGGGATCCCCCCGGCCCCCCCCCCCCCCCCCCCCCCCCCCGCCCCCCCCGCCCGCCCCG